>JAHZLH010000010.1 GCA_022599915.1 Actinomycetes bacterium | reverse complement strand
GGACCTGATCGCCACTACCGAAGGCTTCACCCGTGAGGATGTGGACGCATACGCGGTTCAGGCGCAGGATCGTGCCGCCGCGGCCTGGAGTGCTGGAAACTTCGCCAAGTCAGTGGTTCCGGTCAAAGACATTAACGGGGTCACCGTGCTTGACCACGATGAGCACATGCGTCCGGGCACGACCATGGCGGATCTTGCGAAGTTGAAGCCCTCCTTCGCCGGTATCGGTGACATGGGTGGCTTCGATGCGGTGGCGCTGCAGAAGTACCACTGGGTCGAGCGGATCGATCACGTCCATACCCCGGGCAACTCCTCGGGCATCGTCGATGGGGCTGCCTTGGTGCTGGTCGGCAGCGAAGCCGCCGGGCGACAGGCGGGGATGTCACCCCGGGCCCGCGTGGTGTCGACCGCGGTGAGTGGTGCCGACCCCACGATCATGCTGACTGGGCCGACCCCGGCAACGGAGAAGGCGCTGCGGCTGGCTGGTCTAACTAAAGACGACATTGACGTGTGGGAACTCAACGAGGCCTTTGCGGCAGTCGTGCTGAAGTGGATGAAGGACTTTGGTCTGGAACGCGATCAGGTCAATGTCAATGGTGGTGCTATCGCTATGGGTCATCCACTGGGAGCCACCGGGGCGATGATCCTCGGGACTGTCGTGGATGAGCTGGAGCGCTCTGGCGGTCGCTACGGCCTCGTCACACTGTGCATTGGTGGCGGTATGGGTCTGGCCACAATCATCGAGCGGGTCTGACCGCGCGGATCGAAAGACTGGAGAACAACTGAGATGGCAACTAACATGATCGACTGGAACATCGACGCCGACGGCATCCTCACCCTCACCATGGATGACCCTGACCAGGGCGCGAATACGATGAATCAGACCTTCCAGGACAGCCTGCGAGCAACTGTCGACCGGCTGGAAGCCGAGCGCGACTCCTTCACGGGCATCATCCTCACTAGCGGCAAGAGCACTTTTTTTGCCGGCGGCGATCTCAAACTGCTGCAGCAGGCAGCACCCGCCGATGCTGAGCGCATTGAGGAAGAGATCAATGCCATGAAGGCCGATCTGCGCCGACTAGAGACCCTGGGTAAGCCCGTGGTTGCTTGCATCAACGGCTCAGCACTCGGCGGCGGTCTGGAGATCGCGTTGGCCTGCCACCGTCGTATCGCGTTGGACGCCAAGGGCTCGCAGATCGGATTGCCTGAGGTCACGCTGGGATTGCTACCTGGCGGTGGCGGCGTGGTGCGAACCGTGCGGATGTTTGGCTTACAGAAAGCCCTCATGGAGGTATTGCTGCAGGGACAGCGCCGCAAGCCGGCAGCTGCGCTCGAGGTCGGTTTGGTGGATCAGGTCGTGGCGACGCCGGAGGAGATGCTCGCTGCTGCCCGTGAATGGATCGTGGCGAATCCCGAGTCAGAACAGCCATGGGCGGCGAAGGGATACAAGATCCCTGGCGGGACGCCTAGCAACCCCAAGTTCGCGCAGATGTTGCCTGCCTTCCCGGCCAATCTGCGTAAGCAGGTCAAGGGCGCACCGATGCCTGCCCCGCACCACATCATGTCGGCTGCGGTTGAGGGTGCTCAGGTGGACGTGGATACTGCCTCGCTGATTGAGACCCGGTACTTCGTAGATCTGGCAACCGGACAGGTCGCCAAGAACATGATTCAGGCGTTCTTCTTCGATCTACAGCACATCTCAAAGGGTGGTATCCGTCCCGAGGGCTTCCCGAAGTTCCAGGCCCGTAAAGCCGCAGTGCTGGGGGCCGGCATGATGGGCGCCGGCATCGCCTACGTCTGCGCTCGCAGTGGCATGGAGGTTGTGCTTACTGACGTCTCGCAGGAATCTGCCGACAAGGGCAGGGCCTATAGCCAGGGCCTGCTGGACAAGGCCGTGTCACGCGGCAAGATGACTGCGGCCCAGCGTGACGAGATTCTGGATCGCATCGTCGCTACCGACAACATGCAGGATGTGAAGGGTGCCGACCTGCTCATCGAGGCAGTCTTCGAGGACCCTGCGCTGAAGGCGGATGTCTACAGCCAGGTTGAGCCACTGTTGGCTGACGATGCGCTGCTGGGTTCGAACACCTCGACCTTGCCCATCACTGGGCTGGCCGAAAGCGTCACCCGACCCAAGGACTTCATTGGCCTGCACTTCTTCTCGCCGGTGGACAAGATGCCACTGCTGGAGATCGTGGTCGGTGAAGAGACTTCTGATGAGACGATTGCCCGCGCGGTAGACGTCGCATTGCAAATCAAGAAGACCCCGATTGTGGTGAACGACAGCCGCGGCTTCTTCACGAGTCGGGTGATCGGCACCTTCATCGGCGAGGCAGCAGCGATGCTCGGAGAAGGAATCCCGGCGCCGTCGATTGAACAGGCAGCACTGCAGTCGGGCTATCCGACTGGACCGCTCGCGTTGTTCGACGAGGTGTCGTTGACCTTGGGCCGCCGCATTCGCGAGGCTTCCCGAGAGGCGGCTACTGCGGAGGGCTGGGACTTTCCCGAGCATCCCTCCTACCCGATCGTGGACAAGATGGTGCTCGAATTCGAGCGCGGCGGACGAGCAGCGGGGGCTGGGTTCTACGACTACGCGGACGGAAAGCGAGTGGAGCTTTGGTCGGGGCTGGTTGAGCACTTCGGTGGCTCAGTCAAGCCCGAGATCCCGTTTGCGGATGTCAAGGATCGCATGTTGTTCGTCGAGGTGCTGGACTCAGTGCGCTGCTACGACGAGGGTGTGCTGCGCAGTGTCCCGGAAGCAAATATTGGATCGATCTTTGGCATCGGTTTCCCCGCCTGGAGCGGCGGAGTGCTGCAGTTCATCAATGGTTACCCGGGTGGCGTGGGCGCTTTTGTCGAGCGGGCCAACGAGTTGGCCGCCAAGTATGGCGATCGCTTCTCGCCGCCGGAGTCGCTGATCGAAATGGCGGCCGACGGCCGTCGCTTCGAGTAAGGAATAACGGGACCCCCCGCACACCCGCCAGAGCCCACTTACCCTTGCTGCCTTCCGGCCCTGGGGGGGTTCGGTGGGGTGACGCCGTACGAGGGGTCGTCTTCAGTGTAGACGAACTGCTTTAGCGATTACGGTGCCCCTGGGTTCTGCAACCGTGCGCAGTTAGCCGATCCGGTAGGGCAGGATGGTGGCTTTGAACTTGCCCTTCTTCACGGTCTTGCAAGAACCTCCGGTCGCGGGGCAGGCTTGCTGGCCGCTGGCAGTCTTGTAGGTGGCCTTGCCTTTGCTCGTCCAGACCATCTTGAAGTTCTTGCCACTTCCCTTGAAGGAGCAGACCAGTAGCTTGCCGTTCTCGTCGCACGACTTGACCTTCGTGCCGAGCGTCCAATCCAGCATGGTGTCGAATGACTTGATCGTGGTGGGGGAATTTGGATTCATCGGGACATCGCCGAAGTCTCCGCTGCCATAGGTCCACATGTACCAATAGGTTCGCGGTACCCCGAGCCGGAACGAGTCCAAGAACGAGCGGGATAGGAATGCTTTGGTTTCTTTGTTGTTGAGACCGCCGCCGACGTGGTTCGTCTCGGTATCCCAGATCTCAATGCGCTTCGGCAACTTGTAGGACTTGAGCGAGGAAATGACTTCCTTCAACTTTGTATAGCGACCGTTTAACCCCTCGACGTAGCCGTGGACAGCAAGCACATCGAATGGCCAGTTGCGCTTCTTTGCCTCTTTGAGGAATGGCTTCATGATCCGATCGGTGCAATCGGGGTAGCAGTGCACCTGAAAACTGGGCGAGATAACTTGAGCTTGCGGATCGATCTTGTTGACGACGTTGTTGAGAATCTTGCTCATCTCGGCGAGTTGTTTGCCATTGCCCTGCCACGACGCAATCGCGGTCACTTCATTCCACACCTGGTACGAAGTGATGCGTCCCTTATAACGCTTAACAACTTCGGTCACCATTGCTTGGTAGTCCGACATATTGGCGGGTGGGTCTCCCCAGCCGCGAGTTTTGTACTCGACCGCTGGAAGCCAACCCAGGCCGCTGGCCCAGCCCGGTGTGCCACAGAAAGCGAACATGATGTCGGTGTAGCCCCATGCCTCATGTCGGGCAACGATGTTGTCCATCTCGGACCAGTTCCACACACCTGGGGCTGGGTTGAGGTCTCGCCAATAGGGTGCGCAGGTATTGCGAATTGACACGCCTTCGACCTGAGGTTGCGTGGTGAACGAGTGAATGCCAAAGGTGCCGGTTGTCACCGGGGTCTTCCACGCCCGCTTGAGCCGTTTGTCAGATTCAGCAGCGTTAGCGTTTGCGGGCAAAAGGGTACCCACAAGTAGCAGTGTGAGAACAGCAGCAATCGCCGCCGCTATTCGACGCGTAATGGTTGCCATGGGCAAACTCCCCGGGGTGACGTGTGGCTCCCATGGTAAAGCGCGAAATCTTTGTCGCCAACATTCTCGCGGGTAATGGTGGAACCAGTTCGAGACATAACCACTCGGAAGCAGCCGTGCTGTTCGCGCAGCCCTTGCTCACGGAATCGTGAGGTACCGTAGAGGACATCGTACGAGGGAGAAATTTCATGGCCGCGTTGCTAGTTCAGCAGGATCGTTCTCGCCCCCTGCGGCTTGTGAAAATCGTGCTGCTCGCCGTCGTGGCAGGTACGCTCATGCTCCTCGGAACCGGCCCATCGACCGCGGCATCGCCTGCCGCTGCTTCGCAGGCTGCTCCCCACGCTGTTGCCCTGTCTGGGAATGCTGAGGCCCAGGCTGCCGATGACGCGACCGGTATCCGGTCCCGATCGCTCGCTAGCGCCAAAAGCAAGAAGTTCTCGCGGGTTGCCGTTGGCGGCGGGCACACGTGCGCCCTAGAGAAGTCGGGTCAGGTGCGTTGCTGGGGATCCAATAAGTGGCTTCAGACGGGGGATCCCAAGGCGGGCTTCATCACCAGCAAACCCGTCAAGGTTGCTGGGCTGCCGAAGTTGAAGTCGATGTCAGCGGGATTCCGCCACAACTGTGGCCTCACGAAAGATGGTCGGGTCTTCTGCTGGGGCGAGAACTCCTCCGATGAGCTTGGTGTCGGTGCCGGGTCATCGGCTGGTTGTCCTGTTGATACCGGCTGCCCCAAGACGAGCGCCAAGGCCGTAGCGGTCAAGCTGACAGGGCCGACGGCGGTAGCTGCTGGAACTTCGTTCAGCTGCGCGATATCCCGAGGGCAGCAGGTGCTGTGCTGGGGACTCAACGAGATGGGCCAACTCGGCAACGGCACCACTACGTCTCGACCGAGCCCCGCAGCCACTCCGATTACAGGCGGCGCTTCCCAACTGGCGTTGGGTGATGAGCACGCTTGCGCGCTGCTGCCAAAGGGTGAAGTCCGCTGCTGGGGGGCGAACTATTACGGGCAACTAGGCTCTGGAGTGAAGAGTTTTCGGTCACTGGAACCGGTAGCGGTAACGCTGCCCGCCGCTGCAAGCTCGATTACCGCCGGACTACGCCACACTTGTGCGCAGTTGGCCAATGGTGAGGTCTTCTGTTGGGGTGACAATCGGGTTGGCCAGCTCGGCGACGGCACCAAGACTGCGAGACCGGCGCCAACGAAGATTTCCGTTTCTGGCGTGGGCGTGTTGGCCGCCGGCGGGCGCAACACCTGCGTCATCAATACGTCAAAGAAACTCAAGTGCTGGGGAGACAATGGTGTGGGTCAGTTAGGCCTCGGGAACACGAAGAAGAAATCCGGCAAGAAGACGGTAAAGAAGCTGGCCTCGGTCTCGCACACTTCAATCAACTACGCCCACGTTTGTGCCGTCAGCAAGGGTGCAGTGAAGTGTTGGGGTAACAACTCCCATCGTCAGTTGGGCGATCGCACCAAGACAAATCGGTACACGCCAGTCAAGGTCAAGTAACGCAAGCGGCTAGACCTACCCCAACGTGGCGGTTTTGATGGTCACCTTGGGCTTGGGCTTTCCGTCGGTTATCCCATCCTTTCGGCTGGATACGGCGATGTTCGTGACAACATCGAGGCCCTCAACCACTTCACCCCAGATGGTGTACCCCGGATCGAGCGTGGTGTCTTCGTAGACGATGAAGAACTGGCTGCCCGCTGTGTTAGGCCCGGAGTTCGCCATCGCTACCGTCCCGGCGGGGTAGTTGTTGACGGTTGGATCTGGCAAGTTCTCATCGGGGAGCTGATAGCCGGGCCCACCGGTTCCGGTACCAGTGGGATCACCGCATTGCAGCACGAAAATGCCGCTGGTGACGACTCGATGGCAAGGTGTGTCATCGAAGTACTGCTCGGTGACCAACTTCGTCTGCGCTTCCACGGTCTGCGGAGCGGCGGGGTTAGTCTTGATCACGATCTTGCCTCGATTGGTTTCGAGCGTGATGGTTTCGGTGTCCGTGGGCTCGGCATCCGCTGATCCAGCATCGTCGGCGTCGGAACCGCAACTGACCAAGGCGATTGCTAGACCGGCCGCAGCGGCGAGGGAGATCATCTTGCGCATGTAGGCATTCTGCCTCAGACAGGTGCTGGTGTTTTCTAGCCCCATGGTGGTTCGTGAAACTATGAAGTAGTGGCGGCGGAATTAGAACAAGAATCAGGTTCGCTTCGGCGAGCGATCAGTGGACCAGCCATGGTCTTTTTCGGGCTGGGCACCATTGTCGGCGCCGGTATCTACGTCCTCATCGGTGAGATCGCAGGCCAAGCGGGCGTGTGGACGCCGCTCTCGTTCCTGCTTGCCGCAGTGGTGGCCGGACTCACCGGTATCTCGTACAGCGAACTCGTCGCCCGTCGGCCACAAAGCGCGGGTGAGGCTACCTACGTCGGTGCTGCCTTTCGGCGGAGTTGGCTGTCACAGACGGTGGGCTGGGCCGTAGTCGCCACCGGACTAGTATCGGCGGCGACGCTATCTCGTGGATTCGCCGGCTACCTCGCTGAGTTGGTATCGGTGCCGGAGTGGCTGGCCATTTGCGGTCTGGTTGCCGCAGTAGCCCTACTCGCCGTTGCTGGCGTGCGGCAGTCGGTCGGGGTGGCGGTAGCTATCACCGTGATCGAGTTGTTGGGGCTCGTCGCGGT
>JAHZLH010000009.1 GCA_022599915.1 Actinomycetes bacterium | reverse complement strand
CCGGTCAGATTTCCGCAGACTCATAGATCAACGATAGGTGCCTGCCAGCTACGTAACGATCATCCCTAGCCGGACATGTTGTCACCGCGACCGCGTCTAAGTTCTGTACTGTCTAGACTCCGGGTGACATATCGACTCTGGGAGGGACCTCGTGGTGAAACCCACGTTTCTTATCGCCGGTGCCATGAAGGCTGGCACGACGAGCCTTTACAGCGCTGTGCGGAGTCACCCCGAGGTCGGCCGGGCAACTCGCAAAGAACTGCACTTTTTCGATAGGCACTATGACCGTGGGATGGACTGGTACGAAGACCAGTTCAGACTAAGACGAAAGCAAACTCAGGTGGGTGAGGGAACACCGGTATATATGTACGACCGGCGACTGCGAAAACGTATTGCTCGGGACTTACCGGACATTCGACTTATCGTCAGCCTGCGTGATCCGATAAAGCGGTCGTACTCACATTTCTGGCACTCGAAGCGGTATGACCGCGAAGAGCTATCGACTTTCGAAGAGGCGTTGGCTGCCGAGCCGGAGCGCCTCGCGACAGCAAAACCACGGTGGCGATACCGCTGGTCCTATCTGGACCGGAGTCGTTATATCGATCAGTTGGCGGATCTGGAGAATCTTTTCGGACGAGAGCGGATATGCGTTGTCACGTTGGAGGAGCTAAAAGTCGATCCTGATTCTGAGATTGGGAAGGTTTTGGAATTTCTCGGATTGGATCCGTTGCTGCGGAAGAAATCCGGCCTGCCGGTGCGGAACACGTTCAATGAAGATAGACCGATCACGCTACGGGAAAGGCAGCAAGAGTCACCTGACTCGGTGCAGAAATTGCCCCCCAGCAGTTATCCGCCGTTGAACCCCGAGACGCGGTCTCGACTGATGGAAGAGTTCCAGCCTTACGATGCGCGACTCAAGGAGTGGCTCGGTAGGTCTACGCTCCCGTGGGAATCGCTAGCCAACGAATGACCTACCCTTGGCCTACGTGAGCCAAGAAGTCCCGCCCGCCATCGCCGAAGTTCAGCAACGGGCTGTTCGGGCTTTGCTGGAGTGGGTCCCCGACCTGTTGGAAATCGGTGAGCTGTTCCAACGCGCGGGCCACGATTTGGCGGCTGTCGGTGGCTGCGTCCGCGATGCCGTTCTACATGAATTCAATGGCACTGATATTGACCTGACCACGGATGCCACGCCGGAGCAAACCATTGCCATTGTGCGCGAGTGGGCGGATGCGGTCTGGGATGTGGGGATCCGCTTCGGCACCGTGGGATTGCGGAAGGGAGAGCAGACGTGGGAGATCACCACCTACCGCAGCGACTCCTACACCGAAGATTCCCGCAAACCGGAAATCGCGTTCGGTACCTCGCTCGCGGCTGATTTGATACGCCGAGATTTCACCATCAACGCCATGGCCGTTCGCCTTCCCAGCGGCGAATTCGTTGACGACAACGGCGGGCTGATCGATCTTGCTGCCAAGCGGTTGCGTACGCCGGGAACGCCGGAGCAGTCATTTTCGGACGATCCGCTGCGCATGATGAGAGCAGCGCGCTTTGTTTCACAGTTGGAAGTTGCGGTAGCGCCGGAGGCACTGGCTGCGATGACGACCATGGCGGACCGGCTAGGAATCGTTTCCGCAGAGCGAGTCCGGGACGAGTTGACGAAGCTCTTGATTGGCCAAAATCCTCGGCTGGGGATTGAGGCCCTCGTTCAGACTGGTCTGGCAGAGCAGGTGTTGCCAGAGATTCCGCTGCTGAAGTTGGAAATGGATGAGCATCACCATCACAAGGATGTTTATGAGCACTCGTTGACCGTGCTCGATCAGGCCATCGCTTTGGAAGACAGCGGGCCGGACTTGGTGCTGCGACTTGCCGCATTGCTGCACGACATTGGCAAACCGCGCACCCGCAAGTTCGAGGCTGGCGGCGGTGTTTCGTTCCATCATCATGAGGTGGTGGGGGCGCGCATGACGACTAAGCGGCTCCGCAAACTCCGCTTCCGCAACGATCAAGTGGATGATGTTGCTCGATTGGTCGAGTTACATCTTCGATTCCACGGATATGGGACTGGCGAATGGAGCGACTCCGCAGTTCGTCGCTATGTGCGCGATGCTGGTCCGCTATTGCCGCGACTACACAAACTGACTCGTGCCGACTGCACTACCCGCAACCGCCGACGAGCTCAGGCTTTACAGCGGGCTTACGACGGCTTGGAAAGCCGGATTGCTCGGCTGGCGGTGGAAGAAGAGTTGGCGGCCATCCGACCGGAGTTGGACGGCAACCAGATCATGACTTTGTTGGACATTCCGCCCGGACGAGATGTCGGTCGGGCGTATCAGTTCCTGCTCGATCTACGGCTGGACCAGGGGCCGATCGGTTCTGCGGCGGCCGAGGTAGCGCTGTTGGAGTGGTGGCGCGAACAGCAGTCTGACTAGGACTCGGTCGCTAATGTTGCTTCGTCCTTTCCGGGTGATGTACTGCGGTACCAGAGTGCGGTGACTAGGTAAAGGCCACCGAGAACAACGAAGCCAATCCAGGAGAAGCCGCTATCGGGCCAGGTAAAGGCCACGACTAGCGCACCCAGAACGAGAGCCACATTTACGCCCACGTCGAAGAGCGAGAACACCCGACCCAGATGATCATCGGTGATTCTGCGTTGCAGCGTGGTGTCGGCCCCGATCTTGGCCGACTGCTGGGCTAGACCCACGAACAGTCCACCGAGCGCTAGCGTCCACACCTGCAGTTGACCAAGCGAGATGGGCGCCACAACACCGGCCATCACCAGGGTTACTGACGTCCAGTTCACGGTTCCCGTCCGACGGGTCATCGTCGGAGTAATGACTGCGGCTAGCAGAGCCCCAGCAGTCACCGCGCCGGCCACGAGTGCAAACTCTGCCAGCGCCGTATCAGGGTCGCTGGCGGGATTCATGGTGTTGCGCAGCAGCAACAGCAGCACCACGGTGAGCACGCCGAAGGCAAACCGGTGCACCAGCTGAACAGCGACAGCGCGCCAACTGGGCCGGTCCGCGGTGAGGACTCGGAAGCCAGCAATCAAACCTCGAACAACAGCTGAGGTGGTTTCGCCATGTTGATCGTTGCTGGGACCCAGTCGATCACGCCCTAAGGACAGCGGCACCAATCCTGCTGCAGCGTAGATCAGGGCCGCTGCCGCGAGTACGTAGCCGACACCGGTGTCGCCACCGCCAGCGAGGCGCCCAAGTGAGATTCCGACCAGGATCCCCAACCCATAGATGATCGTTCCTGCTGTTGGTGCCACCGCGTTTGCAGTTACCAGTCGTTGCTGCTCCACGACATGGGGCAGCGCGGCGGAGAGGCCAGCCAAAACGAATCGACCGAGGCCCAGCGTGGCCAATACGATGAGACCCAAGTCCAGGCCGTCTCGGCCCACCGCCACCACCGGAATAGTCAGTAGCACCGTGCCACTGCGAGCCCAGTTGGCCCGGGCCAGGACTTGCCGACGGCGCCACCGATCGAGAAAGACGCCCGCAAAGGGTCCGATGAGAGAGTAGGGCAGTAGCAGAATCCCGAACGACACCGCAATGGCGAGCGGAGTGGGTTGTCGCTCTGGCGAGAACAACACGAAAGACGCCAACGCGGCTTGCAGTAGCCCATCCCCGAAGGAACCGGTAAGCCTCGTCGCTAGCAGCCGAAGAAATCCGGTGTTGCGCAGCAGGATCGCTATCGGCGCCCGGATGTCCTCTGCCACGGTCTGACGCTACTGCCTAGTTCTCATTGGTAGTCCAGTGACGCTATTCCTGGTCACCCCGGTTGAACCAGCTCGAGTTCATTCCGATAACTGCGCCGATGGCGGCAAACAGGCCGATCAGCACGGTGTTGCCCACAAGAAGCCACAAAACTGTGCCCAGGACTGTTCCTCCGGCGATACCGACCGCCATTCCACGTGCGTCGAACTCCATGAGATGACCCTAGCGTCGTTGGCTACGGTCAGGGCGTTCCGGCCGGTATGAGTCAAGAGCTGCCGTTCCTAGGGAATGCGAAGGGGCCGAGCCCGCAGTGCGGTCCCGGCCCCTCGGCTGACTCGTATCGGACTAGCGTTCGATTTTTCCGGCGATGAAGTCTTGGACGGCCTGGTTGGCTTCCGTGTCGGTGTATTGCACCGGTGGGGACTTCATGAAGTATGAGGAGGCCGACAGAATCGGTCCACCGATGCCGCGGTCCTTGGCGATCTTCGCCGCACGCAGCGCATCGATGATGATGCCGGCGCTGTTCGGCGAATCCCACACTTCAAGCTTGTACTCCAGGTTCAACGGCACATCACCGAAGTTACGGCCCTCTAGCCGGATGAACGCCCACTTGCGGTCGTCAAGCCATTCGACGTAGTCGCTCGGTCCAATGTGAACGTTGCGGGAGCCGATGTCCCGGCTCATCTGTGAGGTGACCGACTGAGTCTTGGAGATCTTTTTGGACTCCAACCGATCGCGCTCCAACATGTTCTTGAAGTCCATGTTGCCACCTACGTTGAGCTGGTAGGTCCGATCGACGGTGACGCCGCGGTCCTCGAACAACTTAGTGAGCACTCGGTGCGTGATGGTGGCGCCAACCTGTGACTTGATGTCGTCGCCAACGATTGGGACACCAGCGTCCTCGAACTTCTTGGCCCACTCGGGAGTTCCCGCGATGAAGACCGGAAGCGCGTTCACGAACGCTACCCCTGCGTCGATGGCGCACTGAGCGTAGAACCGCGCGGCATCTTCGGAGCCCACGGGCAGGTAGCAGACCAAGACGTCAGCTTTGCTGTCCTTGAGTGCCTGCACCACGTCGACCGAGTCATCGCTGGACTCGGTAATGGTTTCCCGGTAGTACTTGCCGAGGCCGTCTAGTGTCGGGCCCCGTTGCACGGTCACACCGCTCGGCGGAACATCACAGATCTTGATCGTGTTGTTCTCGCTGGCGAGGATGGCGTCAGACAAGTCTTGGCCAACCTTTTTGGCGTCCACATCGAAGGCGGACACAAACTCGATGTCTCCCACGTGGTACTCGCCAAACTGGACATGCATAAGCCCCGGAACACGGGACTCGACGTCGGCGTTGCGGTAGTACTCGACGCCCTGAACTAGGGACGCGGCACAGTTACCTACGCCGACGAGTGCGACGCGAATCTTCCCCATCGCTGTTCTCTCCTTCGGTTACCGGTGAGCGGGCTGACCGCTGCCGGAGTCGGTGGCAACGGCGGTTCCGCTGCCTTGGTTGTTTTCTGTTTCGTTGTCAATCAGTTCTCGCAGCCACGAGACCTCACGCTCAACTGAGTCAAGGCCGTGTTGCTGAAGCTGGATTGTGTAGGTGTCCAGCCGCTCACGTGAGCGAGCCATTGACGTCCGTAGCGTCGCCAATCGCTCCTCTAGCCGGGAACGCCTTCCTTGCAGAATCTGCATGCGCACATCTGCGTCGGTCCGACCAAAAAAGGCCAGATGGACACCGAACCTGTCGTCCTCCCACGCTTGCGGACCACTATCTTCTAGTAGATCCGCTAGGTGCTCTTTGCCCTCCGCAGTTAAGCGGTAGACGATCTTGGCTCGCCGGCCTGAAAGGGTTGGCGCACCAGCATCGGCTGGGCCCGCCTCCTCGATGAGGCCTCGCTGTAGTAGGCCCTTCAAGCAGGGGTAGAGGGAACCGTAGGAAATAGCGCGGAAGGTACCCAGGACGCTGTTGAGTCGCTTGCGTAACTCGTAGCCGTGCATGGGGTTGTCTTGCAACAGACCAAGCACGGCGAATTCAAGCACTTCGGAGCGCTTGGCCATACTGATCTTCCTTCCAACAGCCACGAGGTGGCTGCCTGCTCGTCCGTCATCTCCATCGAGTGTGTGCCGAGATGTCGTGGCGAACTATTGCCGTCGATATCTTGACCCGATACTCGAAACAGATATGTCGGTTCGATATATCTTGTTTTCTCAACTTTACGGGTTAGGTGTGCCCGTAGCAAGCACAAATAAACATTTGCGTGTCGCGGCGGTAGCCCAACGTGAACATCCCGTGGTGGTCCGCTACCGGTAGGTATGCGATTCCAGTCACGTAACAACTGCATCTCGGGCAGATGGCAAATATCAGTTCGAGACTTACTCTGGACGGATGGCGACTCATAAACAGCAGCAGTTACCCCGTGGTTCACGGGTTGCTGCTGCACCCACAAAGCCCCCGCGGGAGTCGCTGCCAGAGCCGGAAGAAGTCGCCGATCCGACTCGCCCCCGGCATGTCATCGACTACACGATGCAACGTCGGGCCACTTTGCTGGGACTGGTGCGGGGAGGGTTACGGGAAGATATCTGCGACGCGGACCCGATTTTGCTGCGCACTGCCAAGTATCACGGCGAGCAGACTTCCCGAGATTGTCCGGTTTGCCGCCGAGAGCAGCTGGTGTGCATCACCTACACCTTCGGTGCGGAGATGGGGGAACTGTCCGGTCGCGTGAGAGCCGCTAACGAACTTCCTGAACTGGCCCTGCAATACGGGGCTTTTCGGGTCTACGTGGTCGAGGTGTGTCGTGGCTGTGAGTGGAACCATCTGGTGATGTCCTACGTTCTAGGGGATGGCCAGCCACGTAAGCCACCGAGAAGGGGGAGAGCGTGATCAACTACCCAAGGTCAGACAAGACTGGTGCGGGCAGATTCCTACCGTCGTGGAAACTCGTCTTGGGGCTGATGCTGAGTGGCATCGTGCTCGCAGCGGGCGTTTTCGCGCTAGCGGTTTTCTTGATTCCAGTTCCCGACCAAAACGACGTCGCTCTGGCGGAGACCACCAAGGTGACCTACGCCGACGGTAAGAATGTCATTGGGCGCGTAGGAGATGTCCGACGAACGAGCATCCCGCTTAGTGAGGTTCCGGAGCATGTGCAATACGCGGTTCTGGCGGCTGAGGATCGAGACTTCTACGATCACGGTGGCTTTTCGATCCAAGGCATCACCCGAGCATTCGTCAACAACGTCTCTGGTGGTGACAAGCAGGGCGGATCGACCATCACCCAGCAGTACGTGAAAAACGCCTACCTAACGCAAGAGCAGACCTGGACCCGCAAACTGAGGGAACTAGTCCTGTCGGTGAAGTTAGAGACGATTGAGTCAAAAGATCAGATCCTGGAGGACTACCTCAACACCATCTACTTTGGCCGTGGGGCTTACGGGATTGAAGCTGCTTCCGAGGTGTACTTCGGGAAGAAGACCGCCAAACTCACCCTGGAGGAGGGCGCGGCGCTAGCAGCAATCATTCAGTCTCCCGGCAACTTCGAACCATCGCTTTATCCGGATGAGCTGCAGGCTCGTTGGAGCTACGTGCTCGAGGGCATGCTCAGCGAGGGGTGGATAACGCAGCAGGAGTACCAGAACGCGGAATTCCCCAAGTTCAAGAAGTTGAAGGATAAGAACCAGTACGCCGGCCAAAACGGCTACATCATCGAAGCGGTCCGCCGGGAAATGGTGGAAATGGGATGGACCGAAGCTGAGCTCAATCAAGGCGGCTTAACCATCGTCACGACTATCGATCGCAAAGCGCAAAGTAGTGCAGTGACTGCGGTGGAAACAGCTGGGCCGCAATACGACGACCAGCGAGTTCGGGTCGGATTGGCTGCGGTGCGCCCGGTCACCGGAGAAATCGCTGCGATCTATGGCGGCAAGGACTACCTCGACAACCAACTCGACAATGCGTTGCAGGCTCGGGCGCAGGCGGGATCGACCTTCAAAGCCTTTACCTTGGCGGCTGCCTTGGAGGAAGACTTCGGACTGGATTCCACTTGGAACGGCAACTCGCCCGCCACCGTAGAGGGGTACACGCTGCAGAACTTCGCTAATGCCAGTTACGGCACCGTCAGCTTGCTGCAGGCGACGACTAAGTCCATCAACACGGCCTATGTCGATGCGGAGGCCACGGTGGGGGTAAAGGAGTCGATCAACGCCGCTGAGCGGCTTGGCCTACCCGCCGATACGCCAGGTATTGAACCTAACCTCACCTTTGTCTTGGGCTCGGCGTCGCCGCGGGCGATCGACATGGCCGCTAGCTTCAGCACTTTTGCGGGGCGGGGAACGGCCGCGACACCGACGATCATTCGCAAGATCGTGTTCAACACTGGTGAAGAGGCCTACCGGATCGATCCCGATCGCGGCCGACGTGTCTTTGACCCGCAGACCATGGATTTGACGAACTATGCGCTGCAAACCGTGGTGACCTCGGGTACGGCGACACGGGCATCGTGGACCGGACGGCCGGCAGCGGGAAAGACGGGAACTACTGACGACAGCACCGCTGCCTGGTTCGTCGGCTACACCCCCCAAATGTCGGCCGCCGTCATGATGACCAAGTCCGACAAGAAGGGAAATCCGGTGTCGTTGAACGGTACCGGTGGCGTAGGCAATGTCACCGGTGGCTCATTCCCTACCGCTATTTGGGCGACTTTTATTGAGGCAGCATTGGCCGATGAGCCGCAAGAAGATTTCGTTCCACCGGGACAGCTGCCCAGTCCGTCGGTTGAGCCGAGTGAAAGCGAAAGCCCCTCGGAGGAACCGTCACCTACGGAATCCCCGACAGCGGAACCGACCCAACCACCCACTCAACAACCCACCCAGCAGCCGACGTTGCCCCCCACACCGACACCGGTAGACCCTGGACTGCAAGGCGGTGGCGGTGGTCAGCAGCCAACACCAGAAGTGCAAGAAGTTCCGCAAGGCCGGGAGGCGGAGTCTGTCGAACCGGTTCCGACCGGTTAGGCGTTATCACCACCCCGCAGGTTCGGCGCAGTAGAGTGCCGGTGTGGCTGACTCGCAGATCCGACCCACGCGATCGGATCCCGATCTGCGGGAGGGAAACGAAGGGCTCGGTGGTCCCGCTGGCGATCACGAAGCCCGTCCGCAATTTTGGACTCCGCTTCGCATAATTCTGGTCGTCGGCACCTTGGTGTATTGGGTCGGTTTGCTGCGCACCTATCCCTGTATGTCCAACGGTTGGTTGAACCCGGATCGGTACGAGGCACTGTGTTACAGCGACATTCCCGTGCTCTATCAACTGCGCGGGCTTGCTGACGGTTTGATGCCGATCCTGGAATGGCCAGCGGACGGTCAACCCTTGGAGTACCCGGCCCTGACAGTAGTCTGGGTATGGCTGATCGCAAAAGGTATCGGACTGTTCTCGACCAACCCGCTGACCTACTACCTCGCCACAGCGACGCTGTCCTACTTGCTCTACGTGGTTGCCCTTATCGCTACCTCGCTGACGGTTCGTCGGCGGGCCTGGGACGGTCTACTGCTGGCTGCTTCACCGGCGGTGCTACTCGCGTCATTCATCAACTGGGACTGGCTAGCGGTGGCGCTCACATCACTAGCATTGCTGGCGTGGTCACGAAGCCGACCGGGATGGGCGGGTCTCGCACTGGGTCTGGCGATTTCCGCCAAGTTCTATCCGTTGCTGCTGTTAGGGCCGTTGTTCCTGCTGTGCCTACGGGACCGAAGACTAGCCGCGTTCGGTCGGGCGCTGCTGTCTACTGCTGCCGCCTGGTTGGCCGTGAATCTGTATTTCGCCCTCGCCAATCCCGAAGGATGGTCCTACTTCTTTTCGTTCTCGCAAGAACGTGGTCAAGACTTTGGCTCTTGGTGGCTGATGGTCGAGAAATGGGGATTTCCGATCCCGGGTGGTGTGGTTAACCTACTTGGCACGACGCAACTGGTGATTTTGTGTGTGGGAATCGCCGCGCTGATCTTTTTCGCACCGCAGAAACCACGATTGGCGCAAGTGAGTTTCCTGGTCGTTGCGGCGTTCATCATTAGCAACAAGGTGTACTCGCCGCAGTTCGTGCTGTGGTTGCTGCCGCTGGCCATCTTGGCGCGGCCGCGTTGGCGTGATCTGATCTGGTGGCAACTGGCGCAGGCGGTCTACTTCGTAGCGATCTGGTGGTATTTGGTGGGCATCTCCGACGGCGAGCGCGGATTGCCAGACGAGTGGTACGCAGCGGCCATTGCCATTCACCTGGTAGCCACGATCAGCTTTGCCGCTCTCGTGGTGCGCGACGCACTGTGGCCGCAATACGATCCGATCCGTTCCGACGGTGATCCTGACCATGCCGATGATCCTGGTGGTGGAGTTTTGGATCATCCCAGGCAAGCAGAGCTGAAGCTAGCAAGCGCGGGGGTCGATCCGGCGAAATGAGTAGCCGGCTGACCAACGGTCGGAGTGGGTCAGAGGTGGAGGCGATCCACCACGGCAGCCAGTGCGGTATGCCAATTCGTCCGTAGTGGGAATTGCCAGGTGCCGATCATGCGTCTGAGTTGTGTGGGTGGCCAGCCCGGTGCGGGCATCCGGATGGAACTGCTGGGGTCGGTGGCCAAGGTCGGAATCACTAGGGACCGCGAACCAGTCATGGCAGTGTGTGCAATCAGGTGGGCACGCAGGGCCTGCACTTCTGGGCGATCGGCATGCGGCTGTGGCAAAACGCCAGAGAGATCCCAGGCGCGGTTACCCGACACTGCCACCAGACCCCCGTAGAGCGGTTCTCCTTGTTGCTCCACCACCAAGAGTTTGACCGAACCGGGGCTTTCTGCCGCTAGACCTTGCCAGCCACTAGCGAGCCGCCGCAGGCCTGGTGTGGGTATGCCTTGATGAACGTCCGTGATTGCCCGATGCACGCTCGGCAGTTCCTCGGCGGAGCCGGCCCGTACCCGGTAGCCAGTGGATAGGGCATCGGACGAGGCAAGGTGATTGATGCGACGCAGCGCGTTCCCACCGGCCACCATCACCTCGGCGGTGCATTCCGCTGGCAATGGTTCGACTCGCTGCCAGCCTGCCTCGATTAGTCGTTGCTCGGTTCGGCGGTACTCCCAGCGGTCATCACCGTTCTGGTGCAGCTGGATTTCACTGCCCTGCGCCCTCTGATCTGGGTCAACCGCCCACCAATCCTGTTGCACGACCTCGGGGCTCACCCGCACCGAGATCGCTCCTTGGTCACGCAGTAATTCGCTGAGTGGCTCCAGCCAGTCAGACAGCGAGCAGCCCGGCCGGCGCTTTCCCGTCCAGTCGATATCTGGGCCGCCAGCCAGCACCGCCACGGTTCGCATCGGCAGTCGAGGTAGACCTCGGTAACGAACTAGACCGGCGCCAATTAAACGATCGCCCTCAAACCAGCCGATCGACTCGGTGCGGCTGGATTCGAAGCCTCGAGCCCAGCCAGGTGTCTGGCGCAGCGGAACCTGCGGATGGGACGCCAGGTAGGCCAGATGCTCGGCAGAGCTTATTCGGCGAACGGTCAACGACATGTCACTGATCAGCCAAATCGACCACAACTGGTGCGTGGTCCGAGGCCCCTTTGCCTTTACGGGCTTCGCGATCTACGTAGGCATCAGTAACTCGCTGCACTACTGGATCACTGGCGTAGGCCAAATCGATACGCATACCGTTGTTCTTGGGGAAGGCGAGTTGGCGGTAGTCCCAGAACGTGTAGGCGCGGTCGTACTTCAGCGGTCGGGCGGTAACCTCTTGTAGCCCGGCAGCGCGCAAGTCAGCCAGTCGCTGTCGCTCGGCCGCCGTGACATGGGTGCTGTCGGAGAACAGTTCGATATCCCAGACGTCGTCATCGGTGGGTGCGATGTTGAAGTCGCCCAACAACGCCAAGTTGGAGTAACTGCCCAGTTCCGCGATGGCAGTTTGGGTCAGACAATCCAACCATTCCAGTTTGTAGCGGTAGTGGTCGTGGTCCAAGGTTCTGCCGTTGGGCACGTACAGACTCCACAGCCGTAGATCGCCGCACACCGCGCCCAAAGCGCGCGGTTCACTCTTTCCCTCCCACGAGGGAACCGCCGGGAGCCCCTCGCTCACGTCGGCAACACCGACTCGAGACAAAATAGCGACGCCGTTCCAGGCTCCGTCGCCGACCACTGCGCTCTCGTAGCCGACCCCGGAAAACATCAGTGCTGGAAAGTCGTCAGCACGGCATTTGGTTTCCTGCAGGCACAGCACGTCTGGCTGAACCGCTGCCAGCCAATCGATGACGCGGTCTAATCTGCGGTTGATGGAGTTAATGTTCCAAGTGGCGATGCGCACAAGAAAACTGTACGTGTGCACAGTTGCGCGTCCGGTTGGGTCCTCCCCAGCAACGCTAACGACAGGCTAGTTGTCGGAGGTAGCAGACAGGATTTCACCGCGAGGGTGTCCAACCGTTACAGTTGGGGAGTTCGCCCCGGCGATTGCCGCGGGCTAGCGCCATCCTCCTGCTGCGGAACGTCCGTGGCCGTTGAGACCGAGGGAGGTCCCATTGGACGCGCGCCACTACGAAGTTATGGTCATTTTGGCTCCTGATCTAGAGGAGCGGACCGTCGAGCCCACGCTGGATACGTTTCTGAACGTGATTCGGCAAGACGGCGGCAACGTCGACAAGATTGACGTCTGGGGACGTCGCCGGCTCGCCTACGAAATCGACAAGTACGCTGACGGGATTTACTCCGTCATCGATATTCGCTGCACCACCGAGTCCGTTAAGGAACTCGATCGGCAGTTGAACTTGAACGAAGCGGTACTGCGGACGAAGGTCGTCCGGCCCGACGCCAAGTAGGAGGAACCATGGCAGGCGATACCCAGATCACCATGATCGGCAATCTTGTTGCCGATCCCGAATTGCGCTTCACCCCCTCGGGTGCGGCCGTCGCGTCGTTTCGCGTCGCGTCTACCCCCAGGTTCTTCGATAAGCAGAACAACGAATGGAAGGACGGCGAATCGCTGTTCCTGACCTGCAATATCTGGCGGCAGCAGGCCGAAAACGTCACCGAGTCACTGGCCAAGGGCATGCGCGTCATTGTTGTTGGCCGGCTGCGGCAGCGCTCGTATGAGACCCGCGATGGCGAACGCCGTCAGGTGATGGAGATTGAGGTTGATGATGTCGGCCCCGCCTTGCGCAATGCCAAGGCATCCGTGGAGCGGATCAGCCGGGATGGCGGTTACAGCTCCGGCGGTGCGGGTGGCGCCGGCGGCTTCAGCGGAGGTCAAGCCGCCGATGACCCGTGGAGCGCTCCCGCAGGTTCCGCTGGCTCAGATGAGCCCCCGTTCTAACCTTTCCCAACGATCGAAATGAGATCCAATATGCCTAAGCAGATCGTCCGGCCTATCCGGACCAAGCCCTGCCAGTTCTGTCGAGACAAGGTGACCTTCATCGACTACAAGGACACCCAGTTGCTGCGTAAGTTCATCTCGGACCGCGGCAAAATTCGAGCTCGCCGGGTTACCGGTAATTGCAGCCAGCATCAGCGCGATATCGCTACCGCAGTCAAGAATGCACGCGAAATGGCCCTGCTGCCCTACACCTCCAACGCACGCTGATTGGGAGTTTGAGATGAAGTTAATCCTCACTCGTGACGTCGGAGACCTCGGTGCTCCAGGCGACATTGTCGAGGTCAAAGACGGCTACGGGCGCAACTACCTGATTCCGCAGGGAATGGCCATCGCTTGGACCCGCGGTGCCGAGAAGCAGATCGACCAGATCAAACGAGCACGGCAGATCCGTGAGGTGCGCAACCTCGACCACGCTCAGGAAATCAAGACCGACCTGGAAGCGCTTTCGGTCTCGGTTGCGGCCAAAGCTGGTGATACCGGACAGCTATTCGGTCGAGTCACTGATCAGGATATCGCAGCAGCGATCAAGGCTGCTGGTGGACCGGATGTGGATCGTCAGCGGATTGAGATCGGAGAACCGATCAAACACGTGGGCGAGCACCCGATCACGGTCCAGTTGCACCCAGATGTGGCTGCTGTGGTCCGCGTTTCAGTTTCAGCTGACTGATTCGTGCAACACAGTCCGTCTAACGGGCCAATGTCCTGAGTACTCGTTGGATTTCACGCTCAACTTGGCTGCCGTAGCTGCTGCCGAACATGACCGCATGAACAAGGAGCGGCAGGAGTTGGTGCAGCGGTATTCGCTGTTCCCAGTCGTCAGCTAGGGGTCGAGTGTTGCGGTACCCCAGCAGAATGTCAGTCAGACAGGATGGCGGGAACAGCAACAGCATGCCGAGATCAGTTTCGGGATGGCCGCCGTAGGCAGCGGGGTCGATGACTGAAATCTCCGAGCTCTGCCACAGTAAGTTGCCAGCCCACAAATCGCCATGGATTCGGGTGGGCAGTTGTTCGGGTCCGGTGTCGATGGAGCCGGCGGTGAGTAGCTCGCACAGTCGGTTCGCTTCGGCCCAGCCGCGCCCGCTGAGGCCACCACGCAGATGGGCGAGTTGAGCAGTGGGTAGCAAGCGCTCTTGGGCGTAGAACGTTGGCCAGTCAGAATCGCGGCTGTAGCTGATAGGTACCGCGCCCAACCAGCCGGAAGACGGTTGCCAGCCATCATCAGCTGTCGGGGGCTCTCCGAAGCTTTCGACAGCGGTGCTGTGTAGCTTCGCGAGTGCCGCACCGAACGCCTGCGCCGCCAGCTTGCTTGGCTTGCTTTCCGCGATCCATTCCAGCGCTAGCGCATTCTCGGAAACTGCGAGCACCGCCGGGGTGGGCAGCCCGCCTGCCGCCAGCCATTGCAGGCCGCTCGCCTCGGCGGGAAACATCCCCGGCGCAGATCGCCGGGCGGCTTTGATCAGAACCGACCCCGCTGGGCCTGCGTAGCGGGTAGTTGTTGCGGTGTCACCGCCAGCCACTGGTTGTGCTGACTCCGGATCGAGGTCCAGCCCCAGTTCAGCGAGGAGTTCTTCTTGGATCATGAGGTCATCTGGGATGAAACATGGTCAACGACTCCGGCTGCGGCCCGCTCCACCATAGCCAGCACCGTCACGAATCCCTCAGCACCGCCGTAGTAGGGGTCGGGTACTTCGGCATCCGCGGGCGCGACCGGGTCGAAGGACCGGAACAACGCGATGTGATCGGCTTCTCGACCGTAGGTCTCGGCTAGGTTGTGCAGATCAGTGAGGTTCGCCAAGTCCATGGCGAGGATGAGATCCGCCTCATCGAGCCAGTCAGGTTGGAACTGTCGAGCTGAATGGTGGAAGTCGTAGCCGGCTTCTTCGAGAGTTTCACGAGCTCGGGAGTCTGCATCTCGAGCAATGTGCCAGCCCCCGGTGCCGGCGGAGTCGACGGTCACCCGATCATCAAGGTCCGCGGTTTTCAGGCGATCTCGCAGCACCACCTCCGCCATCGGAGATCGACAGATGTTGCCCAGACACACGCAGGTGATGCGATAGACCATGACCTGAATCTAGCCCGTGATCGAATGACCGTGAGCAGGGACGTAATCTGTCACGATGCGCGCACTAGCAGCAATATGGGTGGCTGCGGGACTGGTACTCGGTGGTTGCGCTGATGCAGCCAGATATGCGGATTCGGACACCGGTGAGTCCGCTGCTGGGGATGGGGCAACAGTCACCCGAGAAGCGGTACCCGAAAGCCAACTTCCCGGCGACAAGTCGTGGCGCAAGGCCAGAGGTCGAGCGGATAATCCACAAGCCATGGCCGCCTACGCGGACAAGCCGTCCGCGTTACCGGGAGAGCCGATCTCACTGCACGTCTCCACCACCGCCAAGACCTACCGCGTCGTCGCTTATCGGATGGGCTACTACGGCGGGGCTGAGGCACGTCGGGTATGGCGGTCAACACCACTGCCCGGACAGCAGCAGACCGGAACTGGCTTCGACTAAGAACTGCGCATGCCCTACGCGACCTGGACGGAGTCGGTGCAGCTGGACACGGCAAGCTGGCCCGGCGGCTCGTACCTGCTGCGTCTTGTTGGTGACAACGGTGCGGAGTGGCTGGTTCCTCTGGTACTGCGGGACCGCGACACCTCCGGAAAGTTGATGTTAGTCGTTCCTGATACCACGCTGCAGGCCTACAACACCTGGGGTGGCCGCTCGGTGTACACCGGTCCCGGGGGGTTTGCAGATCGCTCGAGGGCCGTGTCGTATTCCCGTCCCTATGACAAGGATGCTGGTTCTGGCTGGTACTTGGGTCTGGCGCAGCCGGTTGTCAGGCTGGCGGAGCAGTTGGACCTATCTACTACCTATGTTGCGGCCAGCGATCTCGACACCGGTGCCGCCACCATGATGGGTACTGAGGGTGTCGTGATGATGGGACATGACGAGTATTGGACAACGAAGCGACGCCAAGATACTGAAGCCGCCCGCGATAGCGGTACGGATCTGGCTTTCCTCGGAGCCAACACCATGTACTGGCGTACTCGCGTGGACACTGGTGCGGCGGGATTGCCGCAAATCACCGTTTATAAGGACGCCGGTGAGGACCCGGTATCCGGTAAGAAAACCACCGTGCGGTTTCGAGATCAGCCGGCCGGAGAAGCGGAGCGGTCCCTGATCGGGATGGACTACGAGTGCTATCCGGCCAAGGGCATGTACGCAGTCGTTGATCCAGAGTTCTTCCTGTTTCGCGGGACGGGGGTGAGTAGCGGGGACCAATTGGCAGGCATCGTCGATATTGAGGCTGATCGGGCGTACCCGTTGCCGGGTACCCCGGCGAACCTGCAGATCGTGGCGAATAACCCGACCGACTGCGGTGGGGCGGTCACGATCAGCAACTCCACCTACTACACCGTCAAGTCTGGCGCAGGAGTGTTCGCAACTGGGTCTATTGGGTGGGTTAATCGAGCTCTGCGAGGTTTCCCGAGCGGTCATCCTTTGCGGCCGCCACGGGAATCTACCGAGTTTGTGGAAACCGTCACCAGCACACTCTTGACCGAGATGGCTGCCGGCCCCATGGGGGAGAAATACCCAGCGAATGGAAATATTGCCGAATTTGATCTTCCGGTGACCAATACGACCGGAAGTGCCTAGTGGCTGTACACAGCAGTCAGTTTGCCGACTGTGACCCACGCCACCACAAGATCACAAAAAGAAATCTGCTTTCCACACCCAGTGGATGGAGTTTTCCCTAGTCAAATGGTGTGTCGTGACGCGAATCACAGTGAAATTCACAGACAATCCACATGTCTGTGGAAAACCGGCACGCTCACTGTCCACAAGGTTATCCACAGGTGCCAGCTGACGACGTTGGACAGGTTTTGCCCTGGGTCGTAGCGTCGCATTGGCTCCACTTCTCGAAGTGGCAAAAGCTGATGTCGGTACCGACCTGGAGGCGGTACCGACCGGTCCGTTGGAGTACCGGGGGGGTACTGGTCCAGGTCGACGGGTCGAGCAGCGCAGGGAGAGACTGCTGCTCGGTCCGTCGGCCTACCGCCGGGGCCGCGGCACTCAGCAAATCCGGGGGATTCGTCGGACCCCTCGGGTAGAAGCGAGTAGAAGCGGGCCGTAGATGCTTGGAGGTACCGGATGTCAGTAGCTGAACTTCCCCCGCCACCTTCCGATGCGCCTGGGCCGACCGAGGATCGGCTGCCGCCCCAGGATATTCCTGCCGAGCGTTCCGTGCTCGGGGCCATGTTGCTGAGTAAAGACGCCATTGCTGACGTTGTTGAAGAACTGCGCGTCGAGGACTTCTACCGACCAGATCACCAAACGATTTTCGGCACCATTCTCGATCTGTTTACCAAGGGCCAACCGGCGGATATGGTGACCGTGGCTGACGCGCTCACTCGCAGCGGGGATCTGAACCGGGTCGGCGGGGCACCCTATCTACACACCCTCTCCGCCGAGGTGCCGACTGCAGCGAATGCCACCTACTACGCGCAGATCGTTCATGGCAAAGCGGTGCTGCGCAACCTCGTTAATGCTGGAACCCGCATCGCACAGTGGGGCTATGCCGGCGAGGGTGAAGTTGAGCAGATCGCTGATCGTGCGCAAGCAGAGGTCTTTGAGGCAACTGTCACGCGGGCGGCTAATGACTACCGTCCACTGGGTGAAGTTATGCCGGACGCGATCGCTGAAATTGAAGGAATTGCTTCTCGAGGTGGCGAAATGGTGGGAGTACCCACCGGTTTCGTCGACCTTGACCGGCTAACCAATGGACTACATCCCGGGCAGTTGATCATCGTCGCGGCCCGGCCGGCCATCGGTAAGGCATTGGCGGTCGACACCCCCGTTCCGACTCCCCAAGGTTGGACAACTATGGGGGAGATTTCCGTCGGGGAGCAGGTACTGGCACCAGATGGCACCGCCACCGAGGTTGTGGCGGCAACCGAAGTCATGGTGGGACGCCCCTGTTATCTCGTTGAGTTCAGTGACGGCAGCCGGGTCGTCGCCGACGCCCAGCATCAATGGCAGGTGGAGACCACCGAAGGTAGCCAGGTGGTGACCACTGAGGTCTTGCACGAGCAGCAGGGTCGCGGTCCGTTCCTGCTGCCGACGGTGGAATCTTTGGATCTTTCCGAAGCGGTACTGCCGATCGATCCCTATGCATTAGGAGCGTGGCTTGCGCACACGACTGGGGAACTACCCGATGAGGTGCAGATGTTGGCGGCCGCCGCGGGTGGTGACCTCACTGAGGTGGCAGCGCAGGCCCGTGACCTCGGTATCAGCCATCGGGGCTTCATCCCGCCGCAGTACCTGCGGACTAGTCAGCAGCAGCGCAGAGACTTGCTCGCCGGTCTACTAGACGCGGGTGCGGAACTCAACGATGACGGCAGTATCGTCCTCGACACTGAGTCTCGGCCGCTGGCTCAGGGGCTGTTTGAGCTGCTTTCGACGTTCGGAACGTCAGCGACGGTCTCTGGCCGACCGCATCACGGCAGCACCGGACCGCAGGTACGACTCACGTTCACCAGCGACCAGTCGGTATTTCGGGTGACCGAGAAAGACCTGCGCCATAAGGAGTGGCTGGCACACAACACGGTGTCTCACGAGCGCTCCATCACAAACATCACAGCGATCCCGTCGGTGCCGGTGCGATGCATCGAAGTAGATCACTCCGCGCACCTTTTCTTGGCAGGGCGAACGATGGTGCCGACGCACAACTCCACTTTGGGTTTAGACATCGCCCGGTCTGCTTCGATCAAGAACGACTTGGCTTCGGTGATCTTCTCGCTGGAAATGAGTAGCCAAGAGATTGTGACCAGACTGCTGAGCGCAGAAGCTCAAATCCCGCTGCACCACATTCGGTCCGGAAATGTACAAGATTCCGATTGGAGCAAGATCGCTTCCCGCCAAGGTGTCCTGCACGGTTCCCCGCTCTATATCGACGATTCCCCGAATATGACGATGGCGGAGATCCGGGCAAAGTGTCGCCGGTTGCGTCAGCGCAATGAGTTGCGGTTGGTGATCGTGGACTACATGCAGTTGATGACCTCAGGAAAGCGAGTGGAGTCGCGGCAACAGGAAGTTAGCGAGTTTTCTCGGGCCCTCAAGTTGTTGGCCAAGGAGCTTGATGTCCCCGTGATTGCGATCAGCCAGCTAAATCGTGGACCGGAAGCGCGCAACGACAAGAAACCGATGCTCTCCGATCTGCGTGAATCAGGCAGCCTGGAGCAGGACGCTGACATGGTGGTACTGATCCATCGCGAGGACGCCTACGACCGCGACAGTCCTCGTATCGGCGAGGCTGATCTGATCGTGGCCAAGCACCGTAATGGCCCCACTGACACTGTCACGGTTGCCTTCCAGGGTCACTACAGTCGATTCGTTGATATGGCGCGGGAGTAACTGCGATCGCCCCGACCGACGAAGTGCTTGCCGGTCTTTGATTTGCCTGCCTGTGGTCAGGCACCGGCAGGCCGGAAATGCAAACTCGATCTTCTGTGGGCCGCCTATTGTTCAGCGACGCCTTTATCTGGGCTCACGGCCCGAGAAAGACATTGGCTGTTCCTGAGTCGCTGACAGGTTGTCCGGAGTTGGGCAAATCTCGTCCAGTTCGATCGAGTCCGATGTAGTTGTTGTCGAACACGTTGTCGCGAGTCCTCTCGGTCAGGGTGACACCGTTGCCGATATTGCCACTGATGATGTTCGCCGGATTCTTGGTCCGCAGGCCAACGAAGTTGTTATTGGCGTCATCCGTGACCAAAATGCCACCCTTCTGGTTCGGCAGCGCCTTCTCGCCGAATACTTCGGTTCCAATGAAGGTTTCCTGGATCAGGTTGTTGTGAACATCTCCTTGCAGCACCAGACCGTAACCAAGATTCCCGGAGAACAGATTCTGCGGAATGACGGATTCCCGGGTGCCACCGATGACGTTGTTGTGCGCTCGACCAGCCAGTACCACCCCATGCTTTCCGTTAGGCAGCGGACTCTGTCCGTCGGTGGTGGCACCGACAATGTTCGGATCGACGGTGACGCCGCGGGCTCTACCAGCGATCCGGATGCCATTGCCAGCGTTGCCGCTCATGACGTTGGTGCGGGCCAGGTTGTCGCCGCCAGTTGACGTAATGAGTAGACCATTGCGTCCGTTAGGGGCTGCCCCCTTGAAGGCCAAGAGACCACCGAAGGTATTGAAGGTAATGAAGCCAGTCACCTTGTCCTTGACTTCAATTCCGTTTGCTTTGTTGCCGGCGGAAACATTGCCGAGCGGGATCACGCCACCCACCTGCGTGTTTCGCGAGCTGCCTTCCACCAAGATGCCGTTGCCCTGATTGGGCAATAGGGCAGTGTTGTTGGCCCCTACCCCAAAGAAGTTGGCGTGGACGGTCACATTGTGGGAATCGGTAATGACCAGCCCATGGCCGCCGTTGCCACTCAAGACGTTGTAGTAGACAAAGGGATTTTCTACGAAGGTGCAGCCAATGAGCTTATTCCTTGGTGCTGCCACCATCTGGACGCCGTCACCACGGTTACCCAGCGCAGAGTTGCCATTGGCAGTGGTGCCGATGAAATTTCCGCTCAGGACATTCTTTCGTGCTCCGGATGTCAGGTGGACGCCATCACCGCGATTGCCAGAGACCAGGTTCCCTAGGGGCGGAACAACAAATACGGGTGTCACCTTGCCCTTGTCCCCAGTGGGGTCATTCACCTGACCTGTGGCTGTATCGGTGTACGCGTTGCCACCGATGGTGTTCTCGGCTGCTTCCTTTTTCAAGGTGATGCCGTGCCCGCGATTGGCCAGTTTGCTGGTGCCGGTGGCGTTGGTGCCAATGCGATTCGCCACCACGGTGTTGTTCGATCCGCCAGCAATCACGATGCCGCTACCGCTATTGCCGGAGATCAGGTTGCTCATCACCCCCGAATCTCCTGCGGGGTTGATGCCAATGCTGTTGCTATTCGAGGTGATGTGGATGCCGGCTTTGCCGTTCCCGTCAGCCTCACCCGACATCCGCACGCCGATATAGCTATCAGAGATGGTGGTCTTATTGCTTTGCAGGCTCAGCCCGTGGTGCTCAGCTCCCACGAGGGCCAATGCGGTGATGGTCGAACCCTTGGCGCCCTTGAGCAGCACGAGACCTTCGTTGCCGTTCGCATCCACTTGCACCACCGGGGCGCCACCCGCAACGTATTCGGGTGCCGAAGTGCCATCGATGGTGACCGGTTTGGTCACCTCGGGGAGTTTCTTGGTCAACCGGACAGTGCCGGCCACCGAAAACGTGATCGTCGTCGCAGAAGCCGCTTGATTCGCAGACTTGATCGCCGCGCGCAGTGACCCACTTCCTCCCGAACTCAATGTCGACACTGTGGCGCTGGTGCTCGTGGCCTCCAGATCACCAGTAGCGACCGGGACGTCGGTGGTGGCGTGAACCGGAGAAACCACGGCGAGCACGAGTATGCCACCGGCCAAGGGCGCCAAGCCGTAGGCCAACGGTGAGGATTTTTTTTGCATCATGAGCGCCTTCCAGAGGGTGGCGAGTGCCTACCAAGAGAAGTCAAGCAGCGCTGGCCGAGCTATGTCTACATCTGACAAGTGTTGGGCGTTGTTTTCACCTTAACGAGTTGAATTAATGACAAAGCTAGCCGCGCTCGTCTGTCAGTAATTGGCAGGGCCAGTTACTGACACGATTTCCGGGAGGCCGTACCGGCTTTGTTACCAGCGTCGATGCTGCCAGAAACTGTCGGTTTTGCCTCCGTTCGGACCAGCACTCGTGGGCGAACTGATACTCCCTAACCGTGGGGGATGTTTCGGACCGTCGGATAGGGTTTCGGACCGTCGGATAGGGTAGGGCCTATTGCTGGTAAGGAAGGCATCGCGGCCATGAATCAAACGAAAATCCGATCCCGACTAGGAACCTTGCTGATTGCCACGTGCGCAATAGTCGTGGGGGCAGGTGCTATGACACCGGCCGTAGCAGCAAAACCCACGCCTCGTGAATCCGAGAAACTCGCCAAGACCGATGCCGGGCCGGACGACATCACAGTTGACGCTTTCGGCAATATCTACACCGCCAACTCCCGTGCGAACACTGTCACCAAGATCACGCCGAACGGCAAGCCCGCCACCCTGGGAACCACGGGCAGCAAACCGCGTGGGATCGCAGTCGATGAGTCCGGCAATGTGTACACCAGCAATCTGGAGTCAAATAACGTCAGCAAGATCACGCCCGATGGTGTCTCCACGATTCTGGGTTCCACCGGCAACCAGCCGATCGATATCGCGCTTGACTCCGACGGGAACGTCTACACCAGCAACTACGTGGACAGTACCGTCACTAAGATCACAACCGACGGTGTCTCGACAACCTTGGCAACCACCGGCTCGCAGCCGCTCGGCATCGTGGTCGACTCGGCCGGCAATATCTATACCGCGAATGAGCAGTCCGACAACGTCTCCAAGATCACACCGGATGGTGAGTCATCGATCCTGGCCAAGACGGGCGGTTGGCCGCAGGCGATGGTGATGGACCGGGAGGGCAACCTCTACACGGCGAACTGGAACTCCCGGAACGTTTCCAAGATCACTCCGAAAGGTAAGTCCAAGATCTTGGGTACCACCGGGCGCCGTCCTATTGGCATCACTATTGATCCTTACGGCAACCTCTTCACCACTAACGATGGTTCGAACAGCGTCTCCAAGATCATTCCCAAGGGTGACTCCAAAGTGATCGCTCGCACTGGTAAACGGCCGATTGGCATCACCTCAGACGCCGCTGGTTTCCTTTACGTGGCGAATTTCCTGTCGAGCACGGTGACGGAAATCTTCCCGAAGCCGAAGAAGTCCCCGGACGTGATCAAACTCAGCACGGTCACGGTTAAGTCGCCGAAGAATCGCAAGGCCTGGATCATTCCGTTCTGGAATGACGTCTACAAGAACAAAGCGGCTTGCGAGAAAGCCTTGCCCGATGTCATGGCTAGGGTTGCGGAGAATGCCGATCCTGCCGTGCAAGCTGAATCCGCGAATAACTGCATGGGTATCGGTCGCGTTCCCTACCAATACCGGATCGCTGAGACCGAGTTGACGGTCGCACAGTGGGTGAAGTTCCTGAACACGGTGGATCCCAAGGGTCGAAATAAGCACCGACTGTGGGATGTAGCGCAGAGTTCGCGGGAATGGCCGAAGTACGGCTCAATCAACCGAAACAAGCGTGCACCTCACGGTCAGCACTACTACGTTGCTTCACCACAGTGGGCAGACAAGCCCTACAACGTCGCCGACTTCACTCGGGCGGCCCGGCTGGCCAACTCACTGGATAAAGGCAAGACCCTCTCGGTGAAGACCAAGCGCGTGAAGACGGTGACCGGCAAGAAGTTGGCGGTGACGACCTACAAGATGCGCATGTCGTCTAAGACCGAAAACGGCATGTACACCATGAGCGATCGAGAGGCCACGCGGAACGCAAAGCGCGGCTTTGCTGTCTCCAGCCAAGACGAGTGGATCAAAGCCGCATATTTTGACCCTAAGGGCGGTGGCAAATACTCCTACTGGGACTACCCAACGAATCCGGGGCTATTTGTTCCCTGCCCGGTTGATGACTCGGGTTGCTTCGAGGGGGAACAGCCGAATATGACCAAGTTTGACGACTACGGAAATGTTGTTGGGGCGAAGAAACGTCAGCCACTGGCATCGTTTGAGGCGCTGCCCGGTGTCGCCCCAGATTGGTGCCCGGAACCCTTCACTGATGCGCAATGTGCAGTGTCCCCATTCCCGCCGTTGGATGACATTTACACCGGCAACATGAGTTCAGTTGGGCAGGCGCTGACCCGCTCGCCATGGGGAACTCTCGATCAAGGCGGCAACGTGGTGGAGATTACCGACACGATTGCACCGCCGCCGTCACTTGAGGATCCGGACATTGTCTGGCGCCGCTGGCACGGTGGTGTAGTGACTGCGACTGCGTATCAGATGTGGCTATCCGCCGTTGGTGTCACTCCGCAGACCATCCCCGGCTACGCAGTGAATCCATGGCGCGGCATCCGGTTGGTTGTGCGGGATCGGGGAATGTAAGGCTAGCCCCTGCATTTTCAGCGAAACCAGGTAGTTCCGATGGTGATCAGGGGTTAGTGCTCGGCCGAAGTCAGGTTTGCGGCACTAGGGCGAGCTGGCGGGATTGAGCGATGAGACGATCATCTTCATCCCAGATCAGTCCGTCCACCTCGAGGCGGTCGGCACCCACGAATCTGGATCGGTAGTCGAGTTTCACATAGCCAGGCGCGGGACGGGCGCGGACGTGGACGGTCAGTTCCACGGTGGGAGTCCAAGCGATCGGAAGGCCAGCATTGAACGTAGTGGGGGGTAGGCAATCCGCAGCGACAATGAGAGCAAACGGGTCGAGCGGTTCATCGTCGAGTAGCCGAAACCACGCTCGCATTCTTGCGTGACCGCTCGGTTCACCCATCATGAAGCCGGCATCGGCGGGATGTAGTCGCAGTTCAACGCGGTCCATAAAGGGCGGTGGCAGCGGCGGGGTCTCATCCGTGGGCCCGGCCCAGGTTGCTGCGCCAGACCGGATTCGCAGGCAATCAGTCGGTTCGGGCAGCGTAGGCGGCTCACCGTCTTGGAGTTGCAGGTCGTGCGGATCCGGCCAGGCGCCAAAAGCGCCCAAAGCCTCGGTGAGAAGCTGGCTGTCGGCGGAAGCACTGGCGCGGACAGTCGTTAGCCTTCGCCCGGCTTTGGCCGTAGTTGTGGCGATTGAGATCGGGCCGGAGCGCGCTGGTGCCAGAAAGTGTCCCGTCACCGTTGCAGGAGCTTCTCGACCGGCGGACTCGGCCATCGCCTTGGCCATGACTGCCAGGATGTAGCCGCCATTCGTAGCGCCGAGAATGTCCCAGCCGTCTGCGAGTTGACCCTCAAAGCGGCCGTCGGTTTGCTGCGTCACCGCTGAGGCCGCGGCCCAAGACTCCCGTTGAGGCATCTGCGCAGCCTAGTCAAGGTGGGTGGCGGCTGCTCATCGAGAGACACTGAACAGGTGGAAGAGACCGAGGTCCGACTGGCAGGGCCATACAGCCTTTGGCGCACGTTGCGTTCCTTGCAGCGCGGCGCGGGCGACCCCACTATGCAGCGGACTGATACTGGGATGTGGCGGGGGATGCTCACGCCTGCCGGCCCCGCCAGCATGCAGTTGCAGGACCAGACTCGCGACCAGGGCGTGACGATTGTCGCTCGTACCTTTGGCCCTGGTGCGCAGTGGGCTGCGGGCACCGTGGCTGATCTGGTCGGAGCTGGCGATGATCCCGAGCAGTTCCGCCAGCGCCTTCAGGCTGCGTCGGAGGAATCCCGTTGGTCGCCGGAGCAACGGCGGACTATCCAGTTTGTAGCCACCGCCTATCGGCAGACTTCCTGGCGGTTGCCGAAGTCGCATGGAGTGTGGGAAGCGCTGTTGGCTGCGGTCTTGGAGCAAAAGGTCACCGGTAAGGAGTCCAAGGGCGCTTGGCGGTCCCTGGCACTGGAGTTCGGCGACGTTGCACCGGGTCCGGTTCCAGCAGGGCTGCGCCTACCACCCACACCGGAGCAGATTCGCCTAGTGCCGTCCTGGCGGTGGCGCAACTTCGCAGTCGACCGGCCCCGCAGTGATGCGATCCTGCAGTTGGCAGCGAGGGGAGCGAGCCTGGGCCGGTTGCTGGAGATGACGCCCAACGAGGCTCGCGCTGCGCTTACCTCGGTTCGAGGAGTTGGCGCTTGGACCTACGCTGAGGTGGCCCAGCGGGCCTTGGGCGACGCGGACGCGGTGAGTGTGGGTGACTACCACCTGGCTCACTGGGTGGTGTTTTCGATAATGGGCCGTCGCGACGGCACTGATGAGGAAATGCTGCATTTGCTAGCGCCCTTTGCCGGAGATCGATACCGCGCGGTACGCATGATTGAAATGTATGGAAGACCCATGCCCAGGCGTGGCCCGCGAATGTCGATTCCGCGGCATCGGTACGGCTGACTTCGTGACCAACCCTGTCGTGACGCCCGACGTGCTTGCGGGGCGGTAGCAGGTGTCACGGTAGTGGCACATCAGGGGCACCCTCCCGGAAACTGCGCGACGCATGTTGTTGAATGGGGGCGTGTGGCTTGTGAACTTTTTCTACGGGTTCCCGATTTGGGCATGCCTCGCGATAGCCTTTATCCCTGCTGCGATCACGGCCCTGGTAGTACGGCCGTTTGCCAAGACTCTGGTGGAAGACCAGGGCACAACCGTGCTGCGCGATCGGGTGTTTGGGCTCGCATCTGCTGCTTTCGTATTTGTTGTGGCGCTGTCTACGAACACCCTGTGGCAGCAGGATGTCGATATAGCTAGTGCTGCTAGAGAAATGGTCGTCTCGGGTCAGGAAGTTGTCCTGCAAGTCGACCAAGAAGAGTTGTCGAATCGGGACGAAATCGTCGAAGCGCTCAGTGACTTTCTTCGGGAGGTGAACGCAAACGAGACTCAGATGGGCCCACTGCTGGGGACGCCGGAAGTGAATCAGGCGTTGAAGGATGCGCGGAGTTTGATTTTTGCGAACACCGACTCGATCGACAACCAAGACTCGATGGACTCGGCTTTCAAGGAGCTCATTCAAGATCGGGGCGACTATCTGTCGGCACTCAATCAGCCTGGAATACCAGATATTTTGTGGGTGGCGGTCATCATTCTCGGGTTGCTTCTGATCGCAACCTTCGCGCTTTATCCGATCGCGCGATCTCGTCGGTTTAGTACTACCGCGACTGCAGTGGCGGTCTTTGCGGTGGGGCTGATTCAACTGCCGATGTGGGTGTTGAACTCGTCGACTCAGGTCGAGAAGATGGTCCAGCCCTACCTAGCTGACGGTGTCGGAGAAGCGATTCCGACTGAACCGCCGATCGTTGGGCAGATGGTGGCGGCCGTGGCGGTTGCCACCTTGGGAGTCGCTATCGCGGGAGCTCTCTTCTACTTTGGCCAGCGCAAGCTTTCGCATCACCACGCGGCACCGCCGGACGATAATTACCTCTCCCAGCACGACCTGCTGCGCCAGATTCGAGATTCGCTGCAATCGGTGGAAGGCGCTGGCGCGACCCGAGTTGGCCAGTCGGCGTCGGACGAGTCGTCGCCAGACGATCGCCAGTCCTAGATTCGAGTGAAAGCGGTATCTACCGGCGGTAGTCTCAGATCTGCTTCGTACCCCAAGATTCGCCGTGCTTCACGAATGCCCGAGCCGATCGCTCCCTCAACGAAGCCGGCGCGTTCGCGATAGGTCGCTTCGCCAGCGAACAGCAGCCGCCCGGCAACTGGCGCTAGCAGGTCGTCGTAGTCACCCGCCGAAGTCGTTAACGAGACAGTGGAGTAACTGCCGAGTGAGAACTCGTCGGTTCCCCAGGTCGTGACGTGTACCGCAGCAGGATCCTGGTATTCGTCGGTGAAGATCATGTGCAGGATCTCTGTCGCTCGCGCGACCGTGGCTTCCGGATCTTCTGCCAGTTGCTGGGCTTGGTCCCCAGTCAGGAACGCCACCAAAACGGGCCGACCCGCGGTACTGGATGCGTCGACGAACGCGGGGAAGTCTCCCTGGACTGCTGAGACATGAAAGATGCTGCGGGGTTGGTTAGGTGACTTCCGCCAAAAAGGCTCATCGAAGGCCAGGACGACTTTCTCGACGATTCCGACACCAAGATTCTGGATCGCTCGCTGTTTGCCGACAGGCAATGCTGGTTGAAAAGTAATGGTCTGGGCTTTCAGCACTCCGAGTGGAACCGTGACGATGACGTGAGATCCGCGCAGCACTTTGGCGGAGGTTTGGACTGTGACCCCGGCTGCGTTGTAGCTGATTTCTCGAACTTCGGCGCCCAACTTGATGTCGAGTCCAGATGCCAGCCGGGAAACGAGACGTTGGTAACCACCTGCAATGACGTAGTCACCACGACTGTCGTAGTCCGGATTTAGCGCCAGGGTGTTGGGGGCAAGCAACTCAGCTTTCTGCGCGGCGGTGAGATCATTCATCGTTCGCAGCATGAATCGGAAATACTTTTGTCCGATGATGCCGCGCACTCGAGACACTTCAGCGTCGAGACGTTCAGCAAGATTCGCCGCGGACTGTGGCGCCGAGATGTCCTCTCGACTCAACCTGCTGAGGACTCGATCGGCTCGCCAGAGGTGATATAACGCCCGCAGTTGATTTACCGATCGTTTGTTCACACCGTCGAACATCAGAAATCCGCCGCTACTGGCCATCTTGTCCTCGCTGCTGGCGATGCCCGCTTCCTGTGTGAGGTGATAGAGCGGATTGGCACTGCCGCCGTGAATCCAGTTACCACCTTCATCGACTGTTCCACCCTCGACATCAATCGTGTGGAGCCGGCCGCCGATTCGTTGACGACCTTCGACGACGATGACTTCTCGACCCTGGTCGTGAAGTACGCGAGCCGCAGTGAGTCCGGCTGCTCCAGCACCGACCACGATCACCGGCCCGTGGCCATCAGCAGCACCGGCGGTAACCCCGTCGATGAAGGAGTCGTGGTGCTTACCCGTCGGATGAGACTTGCGTTTGGTCACTTTTCCTCCGCAACACTTCCCCTGGCCGTTATCTCCGATATCAGCGGGTCGGTGCCCCAGGGATCTTCAACCTCCAGACTGCCTCAAGATGCGGTTACTGGGCTGGAGTTTGCGAGGAACTCGATCCTCTTTGTTAGCAGCCTTTCCCTGGTTGGCAAGACTCTGGCAGCGCGGGGGCTCATGGAGGAGATTGTGGTCGGGGGAATGTCACTACTCCGGCTAGCAAGCTAGCGCTGCTGGGCAAGGGCGGATCAGGCGTTAGCTCCCTTACTAGTGCCTATCAGGACGGAGCACCCCTCGGTCAGACGCAGTATCCGAGGCGCCTCGGCGTACAGTCCACCGGTGACATTGTGGTGGGTGGAGGCTGGGGAGGCAGCAAGGAAGGAGTGCGCTACCAGGCCGATGGTGTGACGGACGCTGGCTTTTCACCGAACGGGACCGCAAACTTCAACAGCTTGATGGGTACTGCACCAACCTCTGATGGCAGTGGCGCAATCGCTGGTTATCAGTGGCGCAGCAAGGTCGCTAAAAAAGCGGGCGCCAACAAATGAGCCGCAGCCAAGAAAGCCGAGTGGAGTAAGTAGTCGTCGTCGCGACCGTAGTCGCGGTAACAACTACCGAGTGGCTGCGTTGGGCACTTGTGCCGCCGTTGGTGTGGTCTGCGCTGCGTTGCGGACCGCGATGGGTTGCTGGCCAGATAGCCGCAGTGACAGTTGTCTTTGTCCTATTCGCCGAGGAATACCAACGAGGTTCCCCTTGGCTGAGTGTGCTCGTGGCACAAATAGCAATGCTGTCACTGGTGTTCTCGGTTCCAGTGATTGCACTGGCGGTCAACGGGATGCATCGTGAAGCGAAGCGGGCAGTGGTTGCCCTTGAGTTAGCGCAGCGGGATTCGCCGACCGGTCTGTATAACCGGCGGGCGCTGTATCGGAGAGTGGATGGCACGCTGGCGAGGGCGGCGATGAGTGTGTTGTCGTACTGAGTGATTTGGCAGGCGCGTCGGACTCCGATGCCGTTGTCGACTCAGTTCGAAGCAATGTGAACCGGGAGTTCGCAGTTGGTGGCCGATCCGTCCCCGTGAGTGTCTCATTGGGCAGTACGCTGGGTTACGGAAGTTCGGATCGGAATGGGCTGCTGGCCGAAGCAGATCGAGCGCTGTATCGGGAGAAAGAGCTCGGGCCTTCGGTGTAGTCGCATCAGCCGAACGGGTGGCTCGCGCAGCCGGTTGCTCCGCTTGTCGCACCGAAGTTAGGTTGAACTGTGGTGTCTATTGGGCGACTAGTCAGGCCGCTGCCGTTAGCGGTATTGGCGGCTGTAGTCACCGTGACGTCGATGGCTCAGTTCCCCGCAGCTGCAGCAACGGATGACAGCAAGAGCATTTTTGAGGTAACCGACTCGGTAGTTGGTACGGAAGTCAGCAGACGCGGCGCTTTTGATGCGACTATCCGTGCGGGGCGCCGAGCAGTTCGCGAACAACTGCGGGATTCAGCAGGAACTTCGGCGGCGGTGGCGCTTGTCGCGGGCAAGCGAGTGGTGTGGCGTCAGGGCTTCGGTCAGGTGAATGCGCAAGGTCGTACACCGTCCGCCAGCACCCGCTACGGAATCGGATCGGTCAGCAAAGTGGTGACGACGATGGCCGTCCAGCAACTCGTTGATGCGGGGAAGTTGTCGTTGGATGCACCAGTCGTGCGCTATGTACCGGACTTCAGGATGAAGTCACCGCAGTACCGGCAGATCACGGTGCGGATGTTGCTTAATCACTCTGCCGGGCTACCTGGCACCGACTACGCCAATGCGTTCAGTTTCGCGCCCATTCCCGGCTATTCGCAGCGATTGCTGCGCGCGCTGGCCGAGTCACAGCTAAAGACCACCCCGGGGTCTGTGAACGTCTACTGCAACGACTGCTTCACGCTGGCTGGCATTGTGGTGGAGAGGGTCGCGAACCAGCCGTTCACCGAGTATGTGACGCAACAGATTCTGGATCCGTTGGGGATGGATCGCTCTGGCTTTCTGACGACAGAGCCGCTTCCCGGAGACATCGCGCGAGTCAGCGGCTTTGTTGAGGAAGAGCCGACGCAGGTCGCTAATGTCTACGCGGCTGGTGGCTTGGTGTCGACCACCAAAGACATGACAAGACTGGCTCGGGTGTTTCTTGGTGCGGGCAAGGTCGGGGGCACCCGGGTCCTTTCGCGGGCAGCGGTGCGCCGAATGGCCAAGGATCAGACCGAGACCACACTCAAGGTCGGATCGCCGGACTCCTGGCGCTACGGGTTGGGGTGGGACACCGTGGCGGAACCAGGACTTGCAGTGGCGGGAGTTACTGGGTGGAATAAGAGTGGGGATACGCTGCAGCATCACGCAAGTTTCATGATCGCGCCGAACAACAACTTGGCCGTGATTGTCCTCACGGCCGGATCGATGTCCTCAAGCAAGGCCGCAGCAGTGGGAAGAGTTGTGCTCCTCAACGCCCTGACCGAATCCGGTGAGATCGCCCGAATGCCTGCTGACATATCGGGTCCCCCCGCCAAGCGGAAACCCAGCAAGAAACAGGTGCGCCGGATCACCGGTACCTACCTCGCTTCTGGTTTGGCCTACAAGGTATCCGCGAACGACAACCGGGTGCTACGAGTGAAGCCACTTGTCAGCGAGGCCAGTGGTGGCGTGGTGACTCCGGGCCGTTATCGGCAACGTGCGGATGGGGCCTTTTGGTCTACGTCGGGGGATGGCACGTCGATTAGGTCGCAGGCCGCATGGGGACGCAAATTTCTTGTGAAACGCTCAGCTGGCGACCCTGCGGTATTTTCCGAGGATTTAGTCGTGGGACAGAAAGTACGTGGTGGTAGCCAACCGGCCGCTGCCTGGGATCAGCGGGTGAACCAGTCATGGTTACTGGCGAATGAAGACCCGGAGTCGGCTATTTGGGCCGCCGTCCCGCCCGCGATCACAGTGAAATCTATCCCAGGTCTGCAGGGTTACTTGCTAGCGGACGGGATGGCATCAATGGTGCCGTTCAATGCTGCAGGTAGCAGCAGCGTCGGAACGATGTTCTTGACTATTCCATACCTGTTCGGCCGGGACATGTTCGACGTTGCGTTCACCGAGCGAGGGGGAGACGAGTGGTTATCATTCGCCAGCAGCCAGCTGCGCCCGGCGTCGACGGTCCCGCGACTGGCGGTGGGTCAAAACTCGGTCAGGATCGGTGCTGAGAACTTCGCGGAATGGCGCAAAATCTCAGTAGCAGGAACGCTCAGGCTTGTCGGGCAGCAGGCGTGGAAGATCTACGATCAAGATTTCGCCCTAGTCAGTTCCGGCGGAGCCAACGCTGACACCGCTGATGTACCGGCGGATTCCTATGTGGCCACTTTTGGTGATGCCGGCACGAGCATCACGCTGAACCTCACCAACTAGGCGAGGGCTTCTCGGTCGCGGCACCCCAAAGCAGCCGCGCGTTTCACTCGGTAGTTGGTGGGTGTGCTGGCGTGTTGGGATCAAGCGAAATCAGTGGCAACTATGCAAATCTTCGGTGTGGCCGACATCATCAACAGCGAGTTTGTCCCACCGTGGGGGTGGCAGTCGGGGCATCTACAAACGGTGCGTAGTCGAGTAGTACGGCGAAACTATGACTTGGCTGCTTTGGGAGTCCAACGCAGTGGTCTAGTTCCGATACAGGATGGCAGTGGTGATCGACTAGCTGTTCATCTGCATCAAGTCGCTCGTCATGATCCCCGTGGCCTGGTGGTACTCGTCCATGGACTTGGCGGCAGCGCGGAGTCTGACTATGTTCGGGCAACCGCGATGAGCATGTTGCAGGCTGGGTTCAACGTCGCGCGGGTTGATCTGCGGGGTGCCGGATGGTCCTGGTACACCTCCGCGGGGCTTTACCACGCGGGTAGGACCAGTGATCTGCGAGCCGTGATTCGCCAGTTAGCCCTGATGCCGGAGGCGCAAGTCGCCGCTGAACCGCGAATCTTCCTGATGGGATTTTCCCTAGGCGGTAACGTCACCATCAAGTTGCTGGGCGAGCCGTTGGATGACCTACCGGTGGCAGCGGCGGTGGCGGTATCTGCCCCGCTAGACCTGAACGTTGGCGCGGTCCATCTCAGCAGCATGGCCTTTGGGCTCTACGAGAAGTATCTGTTGACCGGGCTACGCCAGCAGGTCCTCCAATCCGGACCGGAGGGCGAGCCGCGGGTGACCCAGCAAGAGCGGCAGTTAGTACAAAAGGCGCGCACGATCGCTGAATTCGATGACGCCATCACCGCGCCCCGCAATGGCTGGCGGGATGCAAACGAGTACTACCGAGTCAACTCCAGCGGGCAGTTCCTCCCAGCCGCTGCTGCGCCGTTGTTGGTTATTCATTCGGTCGACGATCCGATGGTTCCGTCGGGCCCCTACCGCGAGATCGATTGGAGCACCCTGGAACGGAATGCTCCTGTACAACGGGTCATTACCCCAGTGGGGGGTCATGTTGGCTTTCACGCACGAGGACAACGATTGCCCTGGTACACCCAGGTAGCGGTGGATTTTCTGACAGCGAACGCTTAGCGGTAGTGCTCGGGATGGCGAGGCAGCAGTCCCGAAAGTGACTGTCCGAGAGGTGAGGAGAATCGCACGCTGTGGACCAAACAGGTTTGGCTGGTTAGCAACTGGACATGTGCTTGATAGTTGCACTGGCCTCATCCCCCGTAGGCCAGGGCAACGCCTCTCGCCCACACCAGACATCCAGCAAGGCGGCGCGATGCGCCACGGGTGCGGCAATCTGCCAGGGTGAAGTGTGAGTGAATCCCAGGTATCCCAACCGTCGGCGAGTGAAGCGGGAGTTTCCAGCGGACCGCGCTTCGTGATGCTGGGTTTCGTCGTGCTCTCGCTTGTCACCGTGGTCTACGCGATCGATATCTTGCCGATCATCGGACCGGAAGTAGTGCGAGGTATCAATACCTCTGCGGGGGTTATCGATCTAGGCGGCACCCTGCTCCTCGCAGCGTCCGGCGGATTCGTGATGCTCATGGGTCAAGCCGGCGACAGGTTTAGTCACAAACCGATATTCCTATGGGCCGGGTGTGGCCTGATCATCATTGGTGGTCTGATTGCGACGTTCCCCCCCAACGGTGGGGTACTGCTGTTGGGGCGATTCATCATAGGAATCGGTCTTGTCGGGATGTCAGTGCCTTGCCTCGCTTTCCTCAACATCAAGTTCCCAGCGGGAGATCCCCATCGAGGTCTCGCCTTTGGCCTGTTCGCCGCTGGGTTCGGGTTTGGGTTCATTCTTGCGCCCATTGTTGGTGGACTACTCGGTGACGTTGAGCATGGCTGGCGTATCGCTAGCCTGCTGGTTCCGGTCCTGGCACTTGTCTGCATGGTCGGTATCGCGGCTTCAGTCACGAAGACTCGCGGGGTGAATCCAGATCTACGCATGGACGTTCTAGGTTCAGTGCTGCTACTACTCGCCATGTCGGGTCTGATTGTTGCGATGAATGAAGCGAGTACCTACGGTTGGATCACCCAAACGGAGCCGTTGGCAGTCGGTGACTGGAACTGGCCGCTGGATGTCTCGATGCCGTTTGTGTTGGGGATACTCGCCATCGCTTGTTGGGTACTTTTCGCCGTTCATGAACGCAAGCTCAATCGCAGTGGCCGTCCGGCAATCCTCGACTTCACACTGTTTGCGAACAAATCGTTCTCGATTGGGCTGATCGCTTGCTTCCTTTTCTTTCTGGGCGCTTTTGCCGCGATCTTGGTGATCCCGCAGTACTTCCTGCTCGCCTTGGGCGTGGACACTCTTGTGCTCGGTCTGTCGTTGCTCCCCATCGGCATAGGAGTAGTTGTCTGTGGCTACCTAGCCGGTCCAATCGGAAATAAGTTGGGTTCGCGCACTACGGTCATGGTCGGATTTGGCGCCCTCGTTCTAGGGTCACTGCTAGCGATCCCCGCGATGGGGCCCGGCGCCAGTGGTTGGGTCACCGCTATCCCGCTGCTGATCTTCGGAATCGGATTCGGACTGGTCTACGCCCGAATTTCGCAGAGCGTCTTGGCGTCGGTACCAGCGGCAAAAGCCGGGATCGGTGGTGCCACTATGTTTGGGGTTAGGCTGCTGGCTGGTGCCTTTGGTGCCCTAGTACTCACGTTGATCCTTACCGCCACCGCGGTGGACAAGAGCCAGCAAGAACTCAGCGTTCAGGCGAGCAGTCTAGATCCACAGCAGCTAGCCACCCTGTCAGCGCTTGTGGACCGGGGTGCTGCGCTGCGCCAGGAAGCGGGGGGAATGAATCAACTTGCGGGGAACCAGCAGAGTTATCAGGAAGTGCTCCAGGATCGGGAACTCCAGACCGCAGTGGCGGATATTGCCGATGCCTACTCGTTCGGCTTCAGAGTTGTGATGTTGCTGGTAGCAGCGATTGCATTGCTGGGATTGCTGACGACGCGGAGACTACCGGAGCCAAAGTCGAGTTAGCCGCGGCTGGGACAGCGGTCGCTGATACCGCCGCGCCCAGACGGTGGGAACTCGGAGCGTGACACAGTTGGCCGGTTGCTCGTGCCGAATGGAGAAGGTGGGCGTCCGACACCTAGGGTGCGAGGGAGACTTCGACTACGTCCGAGAAAAGGTAGCGCAATGATTGTGGTGACTGGTGCGACGGGAAACGTCGGCGCTCCAACGGTTGAATTGTTGCGAGAGCAGGGCCAGCAGGTCCGTGGCCTGAGCCGACATCCTTCCCACCCGGACGATCGAGCAGTCGACCTTGCGGATGCTGATGCGGTGAATGCGGCGGTCGCTGGTGCCGACGCGGTGTTTGCGATTGTGCCGGCGGTGGAAGACCAACTCGATATGGAACGTAACCTCATTGCCGCTGCCCTTGCGGCAGGGGTGACTCGATACGCCCGACTATCGTCACTGGGCGCTGATCCAAACGGCAAGGACTCCGTGTCGCGAGTGCACGGTCAGGCAGAGAAGTTACTGGAGGAATCTGGGCTGCCCTACACCCACGTGCGAGCCAACTACTTCATGCAAATGTTCCTCACCCAAGCCGACAACATCGTTCGGCAAAACGTCTTCGCCACCTGCGCGATCGGCGAGGCTGAAGTGGGATTTATTGACACACGTGACATTGCCGCAGCTGCGACCGTGACGCTTACTAAAGAAGGCTATGAGGGCAAAACGCTACAACTGACTGGACCAGAACTACTGACGTTCACTGCCGCAGTGGCGACTTTGAGTAAGGCGGTTGGCCGGGCGATCAACTACTACGACATGGACTGTAGTGACTACCGGAAGGTGCTGGTGGGGGCAGGCGTCTCTGAGTATCTCGCCGACCACATCATCGGTCTCTACACCCGGATTGGTTCCGGCAGTTCTGCAGTAACAACTGATGATGTCGCTGTAGTCACCGGAACCGCGGCGCGGACTATGACGGACTTCGCGACTGATTTTGCAGACAAGTTCCGCTGAATACCTGCTAGCGGCCGCTGGAAATCAGCGCTGCTAGGCGGTCTCGCTGGCAGATTCGGTGTCCTTCAGGGCGGAACCAACTTGGCTGCCCACCAACACCCCGGTCACCAAGATCAGCATGGTGATGGTCATCACCGAGTTCTGGAAAGCTGGCTCCATATCGTTCCACGTCTCGTTCAGGTACATGATGAACCAGTTGCCACCGACAGTGAGGAAGCCGAAGAAGAAGACGCCGAGTCCGAGGAATCCGCCGTAGTACGTCCACTTTTGTGCTGCAGCGCAGGCCACGTCGTCCCGGGTCCGGAACAGTCCGGTGAAGCCGCCGATCAGCAATAGGATTCCGGTGAGAGTTTCGCAGGCGATTACGGTGATGTAGCCGATGAGTTGGAAGGTCTCGTTGTCGATGTAGTGCCACTCGAATCCTGCTCCAGCGGCTTCGTTGACACCGTCGCCGCTCAGCACACCCTGGATGAAAGCCCAGTTGCTCTGGGGATTGGTGATGTTGTCGAATGCAACCAGGGAGTAGTACGCCGCCGTCATAAGGACGACGAGCGAAGCGACTAGTCGGGTAGTTCGCTAAATACTTGCGCCGTTGTTGGTGGCCATGGTTTCTCCTCGTTGCATCGACAACCCAATAAAGGATCTTGACGCTAGGTCTCGCGGTATTCACTGTCCGAATAACACCCCCAACACACCCGGCTCGGCTTGCTCTTGCTCAGCTGCGGAGTGGCGGGTTGTTTTCCGTTCCTAGGCGAGGCATGAACGGAAGCCCACATGGCGGGAAGTAAGTCGCCCCGCTTGGTGGGTTGCGCTGGGAAGAACACTCACTCGATCAAGGGACGGCAACGTGCTGTGTTGCCTAGGTTCAACGGTGAGGCGGAACTTTCGGACCTACTCTCGATCCGGCACCTCAGCAGCCTGTTGTTGCGCTCTGGCGAACTGGGTTGCTCCGCTGGTGGCTACTCGACGCCACGGTACAGTGCCGTCCATTTCGATCTCTAGTGAGAAGGACAGGAACGTTCGAATCAGCACAATCAGACCTAGGACTGCGACGCTTTCCAATGTTTGCGAAACGGCCACCGTTTGGAGCAGGTCGCCTGCCACCAGAATCTCCAGACTCAGCAGCAATACCGAGCCGAAGGACTGCCGCATCAGTTTGTAGCCTGCTTGTCCGTCTCCGGTCCGGCGCCATTGCCGAATCGCGAGAATGCCGGATGCAAATAGCCCGAAGATCAGCAAGACTGCGGCGATCACTTCGAAGGTGCGTGAGATCGCAGTCATTATGTCGACATACGCGTCTTCATTCACCTGTTCCACCTACCTTCAACACGTCGTCACCGCGCCCCATCACACTAGCGATTGCTGGATTGTCATCGTGGCGGGTTCACGAGAGGGTCAACACCATCTTGCCAACGTAACTTCGCTCGCGAAGTCGATCCTGGGAGGCAGAGTTTCACCGGCTGTGCGGTGTCGGTACCACCGTGAGTCGGTGCCACGCTTGCGGCTAGTTGGCCGCACCCGGTCCGATAGCCACCGCTCCTAACTCGGACCGACATTTCTCCAGAGCTTTCCGCAACTTCGGGTCGCCGGGATTGATCGCTCCGGGATCTGTCAAGACTAGTTTGCCATTGGCGTCGAACTGCGGATCGGGAACATCGACGCCGTTATCACGCAGGCAGGACACCAGGTTGAGGATCGCTTCCTGCTGTGCCGAGTCAAAGTTTTGATTGAGCGGATTGCCACCGGGCAGTAGATCCTGGCACTCCGTCAACGCATCACGAAACTTCGGGTCCTCGAAGTCAATATCGGCATCCTCGGGTGAGCCGAACCCTTGATCGGGATCTGGATCTGGCACATCAACGCCGTTGTCGCGCATGCAGGCAGCGAAGGCGAGACCACCGTCATCGGTGGCGGTAGGATTGCTGCTGGACTCCGGCTGCGCGTCTTGATCGGAAAGCGTCGCAACCTGAGACTCCGAACTAGACGAGCAGCCCGTCAGTACCAGTGCAGCGAGTCCGAATCCAAGCAACCAACGCGCAGCAGCATTTCGCTCGTGCGTTTTCTTCGTCGGTTTCATGTGATTCCCACAATGTTCTGCTGAAAAAAGAGCCGGGCTGGCTTAGCGCCTGGTCGATTTTCCGCTGCGATATGTCCCGCTCCATCGTAAGCGAATTTGGATCATGACCCAAGACCTAGAGTTACGGTTGATCAACGCTGAGCAAAGGCGTGAGTCATGATGGTGCCCATGGCTGAATCGGATAGCACCCAGATCACCGAACCTGCCCATCTCCACGACAAGGTGTTGCAGGTAGAGCGAGTGGCGATCATGGTCTACGCCGCCATCACTATCCTGGGCGTAGTGGCCGCATCCTCACTGAAACAGTTCGTCAGCTCTGAAGGGGAGTTGATCGCTGCGGCGGTGGGTGCGTCGCTGGCGGTAGCCCTGGCGCACGCATGGGCTGCTGTCATGGGCCACCGGCTAGTCCATCACGAGATGATGTCGCGCAAGCAGTTGTGGGCGCAGGTCCGAATCGCCGGTAATCTGCTCGCGGTCACGGTAATGACCGTTGCCACGATTCTGCTGAGTATGGCGACTGGCGCAGCCTACGAAACAACCGTCTGGGTTACCCAAGGCATGCTGGTACTACTGCTATTTCTCGTGGGATTGCTCGGAGCGCGTTGGTCGGGCGCCAGTTGGGCCAAGGCCCTCGCCTGGGGGGTTGCTGATGCGCTGATCGGAGTAGGCGTTCTCCTGGTCAAAGTTCTTGTCGGGGGTTAGAGCGAGTAGTTCGTCGGGCGGGAGCACCCCCCTGAACGCTAGATATTGAGCGCCTCGGTGGGCGCTAGTCGAGCGGCCCGTGCGGCGGGGAAGATGCCAGCGACTATGCCGACCAGCAGCGTGACGCCGAGACCAGCAGCAATTGCCCACAATGGGATCGCGATCGGCCAGCCGCTGGTAGTAGCAAAGATGATGGTGACTAACGCGCCGAGAACTGCCCCGGCGGCCCCGCCGAGGACCGACAGCGCGACTGCTTCGCCGAGGAACTGGTCTCGGATCATTCGCTGGGTGGCTCCTAGTGCCCGGCGCAGGCCGATCTCCTGCCGGCGTTCCAATACTGAAACCACCATCGTGTTCGCCACACCAACTCCACCAACAAGGAGTGATACGGCTCCCAAGCCCAGCAGGAGCCCAGTGAAGGCGGCGTCAGTGGCGGCTTTAGCGGCCAGGGCGTCAGAAGGTCGAGAGACCTGGACTTCGTCGGGTGCTGCCGGATTCACGGTTGCGGGTAGCACAGCCTGTACATCCAGCACTGATGCTTCCGCGGAACGTTCGTAGATAGTGCTGGGATGGCCATCAAAATTCAGGTAGTTCTCAGCAGCCAGCCACCCGACCAGAGCTGAACGGTCGAGTTCGGGTGCCAGGGCTGATGGAGCGAGAATCCCGACGACGGTGAACCAGCGATTTCCCAGCCATACTTGTGGTCGCGTTTGCCCAAGGAGTTCTGGACTTATTCCCAAGCGAGCGGCGGAGTCGGCGCCTAAGACCACTGTGGGAAAACTGTTAAGCGCCGGATCCAGCCAACGCCCAGCGGCTACGTCGAAACCGATGGTGTTCTGTAGATCGTCAGTCGCAGCCCGGACTGCGATTCCACCGCTTTCCGCCTTATCGATTCGGTCATTGCGGTACACGTTGGCATCAGTTACTCCGAGGGCTCCCACCGATTGCACCGGTCCGATCCGCTGCACCATCTCAATGGATTCCACAGGTAACTGAGCAGTGTTACCGCCCAAAGTGGTACCGCCGGATACCGACAACAGATTTGTTCCTAACGCGTCTAGTTGGCGATTCACTTGCTCTTTACTGGATGCCGACAAACCCACCACTGCCACTAGTGCTGCAATACCGAGCGCGATTCCAAGTCCGGAAAGCACCGCCCGCAGCGGGCGGTGGCGCATACCAGCTGTCGCTACCCGAACTATGTCGCCAGGAGCTAACTGCGACGTGGGAATGACAGCTTCAGATTTGGTCGTAGGGGTCGAACTCATGCCGAGATCCGATCGTCGGCAACGATGTGTCCGTCTCTTAGCCGGATTCGTCGAGGGAACTGCGCAGCCAGTTCCAGATCATGAGTAACCACCACCACTGTGGTGCCGTCATCATTCAATTCCTCCAGCAGTTCGATGACCTCCGCGCTGGCAGCGCTGTCCAGGTTTCCGGTGGGTTCATCAGCGAGAAGCAACGGTGGGTTGCCAACCACAGCCCGCGCAATCGCTACTCGTTGCCGCTGACCGCCGGAGAGCTCTGTTGGCCGATGGTCGAGTCGGTCAGAAAGTCCAACACGTTCCAGTGCGGCAGCAGCCCGATCGCGACGTTCGTCCCGATCGACACCGGTGTACAGCAATCCATCCGCTACGTTGTCGAGTGCCGTTTGGACTGGTGAGAGAAAAAATTGCTGAAAAACGAAGCCGATCAAGTTTGCTCGCAGCCCGGATAGTTCGCGGTCGGTGAGACCAGCTACATCGATGCCGGCGATGTGCAGTTGCCCGCCAGTCGGCTCATCGAGGCAGCCCATCAGATGCATCAGGGTTGATTTGCCCGATCCAGACGGCCCCACGAGTGCCAGCAATTCGCCCGCGACGATGTCGAGGTCGACGTCGTCCAAAGCGACAACTGCCGCGGCCCGAGCCTTCCCGCCGCCGTAGACGCGCCGCAGCGACCGAGCTCGCAGTACCGAATCCTCACTCATCGGCTAGGCACCACCACTACCGTCCCTTCGGCGATGCCACTGCCGGTAATTTCCACTTGACCTTCGGCAAAAAGTCCGGTGGTGACACCGACCAACTGGCGCTCACTGTCGCTGACCACTTCCACCGCGTAGCCACCCTCGGTTAGCGCCAGCAGGGCAGCCACCGGGACGGTGAGGACATCGCTAGCGCTATCTGCCTGCAGTCCCACGTCGACAGGTGCAGAGTCCCATCGCTTCGCCTGACCGGGACGATCGAGGCTGACGGTGACCGGGATGGTTGCCTCGGTTGCCGTGCCAGGTTGAAGGGCATTACCGCTACTCGCGACGGTCCCGATTTTGGTGATGCGGCCAGCGATCTCGGTCCCGTCGGGAAGGGTGACCGTCACTCGATCCCGCAAGGTAACCAGGCTTTGGTCAGCGGTATCGAGGTCGATAGCGACCTCTCGCACCTCGCTGGTCACCGACATGATTTTGGTGCCGGGTTGGACAACTGCGCCTCGCTCTACCAGCGCTGCTGCAACTCGGGTCGCAGCCGGAGTGAAGACAACCTGCCCTAGTGGCACGGTACCCGTTTGTGGCAGGCCCACGTCGTCTTGCCAGTTGCGGACAGCGGTGGCGGTGTCACTGGTGAAGTCATTGCTGTTGGGAGCCCGCTGGTAATCCAACTTCCGCAGGTTCTGGTTTAACTGTTTGACGTCGGTCCCGGAGTTTCCGACAGCGAGCGGCCGATACGCGGGTACTGTGCCGTACATCAACACCGTCGGTTTTTGGTTGACCTTCCACAGCACACCGCCGCGGACCACCGTGCTCCCGTCGCTCCGGATAGCAGTAACTGTTCCGCCTGACTGGGTGACGAGTTCCTGTTCATCGGCAAACTGCAGGGTGCCGATGACAGTCTCGCGATCAACCAAGTCTTGTCGGGTGACTTCAGTGGTGCTCTCGGTGTAGCTGGTCGCCGTATCTTCTTCGCTGCCGCCAGATAGCAAAACAGCCAGTAGAACCACCACCACCACCAGCAGGAGCACGAGCATTAGGATTCGGTTGCGAGTAAGCAGGCTGGTGGAAGTGCTGGTATCACTCACTCGGAATCCCCTTGTTTGATTAGCCAGGTGATCTGCATCCGGACCCCACCACATTGTAACTAACACGGGACATTAGGTCTGCGAGTTCGGTAGTTGCTGCCAAGGCAGTTATGCGGGGCTGTTGTCCGGGAAAACCCGTGAGCGCAGGTAATCGCCGCGGTGGCTGCCTAGAGTTGTGGTTATGTCTGCCGGAGCCATTGTGGCCAAGCCGTGGTCGGAGTTCACTCGAGACGAGGTCTTCGATATGGCCAAACTGCGGTCCGATGTGTTCTTCCTCGAACAGCGCATCACCGAGGAAGAACTAGACCACTTTGACCGCCTCCCCGAGACCATGCACTACTGGTTGCCAGATGAGCGCGGCTTCGCGGCCTACTTAAGAGTCGTCATCGATGAGTCGGAGGTCGAACGACAACGCGGTACGGCGCACAGCATTGGTCGGGTAGTAGTGCGACCAGACCGAAGGGGGGAAGGGCTGGCGAAGGTGCTCATGGCGCAGGTGATTGCCGATTGCGGTGCGGTGCCCATGGCACTCCATGCCCAGGTCTACATCGCAGAGCTGTATCGGGAGTTTGGCTTTGCGGAGTTTGGCGAGGAGTTCGATGAAGCTGGCATCGCGCACATCATGATGTACCGACCAGCAACGTCAGGAGGTGAATCCGACGACGGCTGATGGGGTTGACTGTCGCGGGGTGTGACGAGTTGTCGTGCAGTAGCGTCAAGTTGCTAGCAGCGAGACTGATCGGGAGTGGTCATGCGGGTTGTGCTGGGATCGGATGAGAAGACGACGCTGTCGGATGCGGTAGCGGAGTTGCTGAGCGCACGAGGGTTCGCAGTCGAGCTGATTGGCCCACCAGCAGGTGAGCCCGATCAGTGGGCGGAGGTAGGCCGTCGAGTGGGTGAGGCGGTGGCATCGGGTTCGGCACAGCAAGGCTTCCTGTTCTGCTGGACTGGCACCGGCGCCTCGATAGCCGCGAATAAGGTGCGTGGGGTTCGGGCGGCATTGTGCGGTGACCCCGGAACGGCCACCGGCGCCCGGCGATGGAATGACGCCAACGTCTTGGTGATGAGCAACCGGCTGGTATCACCAGCCTTAGCAGCGGAAATTCTCGAAGCATGGTTTGCGGCGGAGCCCGATCCCAGTGAGGCGAGAAATATTGCTCGGCTGGAGTAGTTGCTGGCTCGGCCAGTGTTTTCCGTCCCGTTGGGGTGTAATCGTGCCGTCAGTTGCGTGACGGCGGCGTCATCGGAGCATGATGGAAGTGTGCAGCGCGAGCAACTAATCGCTGAGTTGCGGCAACAGGGGATCCGCGACCAGGCCGTGCTGCGAGCCGTCAGTGAAGTGCCGCGAGACGAGTTTGTGTCGCCGCGACATCGGGCGGCGGCCTGGGAAAATCACCCGTTGCCGATTGGATCTGGTCAGACGATTTCGCAGCCCTTCATTGCCGCCTATATGGTGACGGCGCTCGGCGTGATGCCAGGTGACCGAGTACTGGATGTTGGCACGGGTTGCGGGTATCAGGCAGCAGTACTTGCAGCTTGCGGTGCCGACGTGGTTTCGGTTGAGGTGCGCCCGGAATTGGCCGAATCAGCGGACGAGACGTTGCGGCGGCTGGGCTATTCGGTAGAAGTGGTGGTCGCAGATGGTCATGGTGGTTGGCCTGATGGTGCGCCCTATGCCGGGATCGCGGTGGCCGCGGTGGCTGCCAACATCCCGCCAGCCCTACTGGAACAACTAGTTTCGCCGCGGGCTCATCGGCGAGGGGGGCGACTGATTCTGCCTTTGCATGTGTCAGGTGGGTTTGGGAATCAACAACGGCTCGTTCTTGTCGAACGGATGCGTCACGCGGCTAGTGGCGGATCGCGGGACTTGGCACCGAGCACAAGTCTGCGGGCCCCGGACCTCACAACGGAGTTCCGGCAGCAGAAGCTCATAGATGTGGCGTTCGTGCCGCTCATCGAAGCGGAAGAGTTGACCTGAGTGGGTATGCCGGGTGTGCCACCATGGCGTAGAGATTGCTGGGGAAGAGAACGGAGTTTGCGGGGATGTTTCAGGTGCAGTTGCAGCCGCGAGCTCTCGCCGACCTTGCGGTCGTGATACCGCCCGCTCGAGTATTTCGCCTGATCGAAGATGTTGCTCCGATGATGCGGGTGCGGCTCACCGGACACGACATCATTAATGTCAACTCGACCGCCAGCGGCGGTGGTGTCTCGGAGATGCTGCACGTGCTGTTGCCGCTATGCCTAGGACTAGGCGTGCCAGCGCCTTGGTACGTCATGGAGGCGGATCCAGAGTTCTTCGTCACGACGAAGCGCATCCACAATCGGCTCCACGGCAATCGTGGGGATAGTGGATCGCTGGGCGAGGTCGAGCTGAGCCAGTTCCACACTGTCGCCGAGCGCGAGGCTGCGGCGCTACTCGAGCGGATTCGTCCCGGCGACGTGGTGATCCTGCATGATCCGCAACCGGTAGGAATTGCACGGATTCTCCACGAGGCAGGGTTTCCAGTGATTTGGCGATGCCACGTGGGGGTCGATCACCACAACGACTACACCCGGGAGGTTTGGAACTTCCTCCGCCCGATGCTCGAGGGGTACGTCGATGGGTACGTATTCACTCGTGAGTCCTATGTGCCCGATTGGGTGCCAGCGGATCAACTACAGATCATCAAGCCCGCTATCGATCCGCTGGCCGCGAAGAACCAGGAGCTTGCGGAGTCCGATGTTGTGGGTGCGCTGGTTACTGCCGGCATCCTGCATGGTGCTGCCGAGCCGGGAGCCGCATTTACCCGTGCAAGTGGGCAATCCTCCCCGTTCGATCTCGTTGCCGAGATTCAGCGCTCTGGCGAGGCGCCGGGGTCAGAGGTGCCGATTGTGCTGCAGGTGTCCCGCTGGGATCCGCTCAAAGACATGGCCGGCGTCATGCGTGCATTTGCCGAGCAGATCGCACCGAATAGCGATGCCCACCTCATGCTGGTGGGGCCATCGGTTGCCGCAGTCAGTGATGATCCAGAAGGTCAGCAGGTTTTGGCGGACTGTGTCGCGCTTTGGCGACAACTACCAGCGAAAATACGTGAGCGGGTTCATCTGATTAGTTTGCCAATGACCGACCCGGAGCAAAATGGCGCAGTTGTAAACGCCCTGCAGCGACACGCAACCGTTGTGGTGCAGAAGAGTTTGGCGGAGGGTTTCGGGCTGACCGTCACGGAAGCAATGTTCAAGGGGAAGCCGGTGGTTGCAGCGGCCGTTGGCGGGATCGCTGACCAAATAGTGAATGACACATCTGGGTTGCTGATTGCCGATGCTACTGACCTGACCGCGTTTGGCGCGGCGGTAAATCGACTGTTAGCCGACGGGGAACTGCGTAGTCGGTTAGGCACGGCAGCGCGACAGCGCGTCGTCAGTCAGTTCTTGCCGGACAGTTCGCTGGATCAGTGGAATGCCGTGGTGCAGTCTGCGATGACTCGCAAGCGGGAGCCATGAATCGACACGCCCGATCGGCGACAGATCATTCCAAGATGAGGTTGGGGCTGATCCCCGTCCCGCGACCTGCTTGAGCGGGAATGACTACTCGGTACGTCCCAGCTGGCAGGTGACTGATAATCGCGGTACGACCCACCTCGGTGTAGCCCTTGCGCGACAAATCCCAATGCTCGCCGTTGAGCTGCTGGACCTGATAGCTGAGTTGGCTAGGAGAGGCACCAGCAACGAGGAGTTGGATACCTAGCGGGTGTGCCGTTGCGGCTAGGTCAGGCGCGGGGATTTCTGCTGGGGTATCGGAGGGGAGCCGAGGGTCGCCCGGGCAAGCTCCCTGGGCGATGCGTAGCGTCGTCCAGTAGGTGTTTCCTTGCACCACCGTCGCTGAACCCAGAAAGACCGGATCGGGCATGGTCAACCGTGCGGCGGCGGCCGGATGCGATTCCAGCCAGTATTTGAGCGCGGATTGTGGGGTGCTGTTCTTGGCCGCGGAGGAAATCGAGAACACCTGGTCGAGCTGCCGGCAGACAACTGCGGTGTCTTCTGGGTACCAGGAATCGGTCAGGTACTGACCTGGTCCGGCGTCCGCCATCCGGTTAGACCACATCGCGGCTTGAACGCGGAGGGGTTCGTATTCCTTGGCGGGCTGCAGACCCTGACTCACCCGCAGGTTGCCCACGAGTTTCAGCATTTGATCGTCGAAGTCATCTTCCGGAAGTCGGGGGGCGAAGTCACCTGATGTTTCGAAGGCGATGCCACGAGCCCCGAGGGTGATGCGGTGATCGTCAATGTCCTGGCTCATGGAACCGAAATAGTTAGCGGCGTCGGTTCCGGAGTTGAAGGCGGAGGCGGGCATGGTGAGTGCAACGATCACGAGACCGATAGCGGCCACCGCGAGCACGCCTGCTCTCACTGGGACTCCTTACTAAGCGGATGTACCTATCCACAAGTTAAACCACAGAAATAGTAGCGACTTCCGGGGTTCTGTGGATAGCCGTACGCTTAGGCTCACATTTTTGCTCCCTGTGACTAACGGTATACGGCGCTGACATAGGGTACTTATCCGCCCCAGCGATACCTATTGTCAACCTGCCCGCGTCCACCGACGACAGTATGTGGGGATTAGCGGAAGCTGGGGTACTGCCCAGGTGAACCTGACGAGAGACTGGCCAGCAGCTTCGTGGCTTTTTTCTTGGTGAGCCGGTAGGACTGATTCGACATCTCGTCGAGTTGGTCGCCAGCAACATTGGCCACTAGGCCAGTTGCGGTTGCCTGGCCCACATCTGCCACGAGTGCCTGGCGGCCCCTGTTCGCCTTGACGCTTAACTGCATCGGGATACGAACTTTTCCGAAACTTGTTCGGACTTTGGCGACCACCGGCTGGACTCCATCGACCGACGGGCCCGTGTTAACGACCACCACGGTGAAGTTGACGGGAATCCCCGACATCGATTGCTGGCCGTTCATCCGGATACCGCGTTTGCTGACCTTGGCCGAGGTGCAGGCATCTACCTTCTTACACATGCGTTCGACGTTGAACATCGTCTGCCAGTTGGTTTTGGCCCGGATAGTGGTTGGTTCGGCACCTGCCGCAGCGGCGTTGAACAACGCCCCTGCGGATAGGAGCAGTGTGGCAGCAACCATCCCGATGAGAAGCACGGCGGACCGCGGTGCGGTCATTGCGATGGTTGTAGTTCCGCGCTGATTTCCCCGATGCATGCCTCGAGAGTGTCACGGAATCTCAGTAGAAACCAATTTTTTCCGGTAGCTAACGCCTTCGCTACCCGGGGTCCGAACGGTCGGTTGCTTCCCAAGTCGCAACAGCACGATCTGCCGCCTGCGCTGAGACGATTTCTGCGATCCTATTTTCGGTCCGGCGGTGACTGATATACGTCAGAGCCGCCAGCAACATGAGCCCAATCGCAGTCAGATAGAAGACTAGGTCGGCCCCCCGGCCAACACCTAGCCAGGAAGCCGCTCGAGTGGTGATTTCCGGATTGACGATCGTGACCACAACAAGCGCGGCGAAGCCGATGAGAACAAGGCGTTTGGAAGCCCGTCCCTTAGTTGAACTACCGAGGCGCCACACAATAACGACGCCTAGTACCACTGCAGCGACGAATATCCAGGCGGCCATATCAGCGCAACCACCGATCAAACAGAATGTTCACGGCATTGGTCATCGATTGCCCCTTGGCCTTGGAGTAGTCGGTGTATTCAATATGGATCGGTACCTCGATCCACGAGACATCGTGATGGGCGATAAAGTCGAGGATGTCGGATGCATGACCCATCCCCCGATCCTCGAACTCGATGCGTTTGGCGAGATCAGTAGTGAGTGCCCGCAAGCCATTGTGGGTATCGGTTACTGCTAGGCCGGTGGTCCAACGGGTGTAGCGGGTGCCAGCCCGCAGGATGGCTCGCTTCAATGTGGAAGCGTTGGAGGAACCGTCACCGAATCGAGTTCCCAAAACAATGTCAACGCCTTGCTCGCGGCCGGCGTCGACCATCGCCGCAGCATCGCTGACACGGTGCTGCCCATCCGCATCAAAGGTGACCACCCAGGAAAAGCGCGGCATCCTGGCCGCCACTTGGAATCCGGTATCCAACGCACCGCCTTGGCCAATGTTGACTAGGTGACGAGCCACATGAGCGCCCGTTTCTTTCGCGACTTGGCTGGTGTCGTCGGTGGAGCCGTCGTCAATGACCAGAACGTTTGGGAACTGCCTGCGCAGATCAGCCACCACGGCCCCAATCGCCGTTGCCTCGTTGAAGGCGGGAACGATCACTAGTACGTCGGCGTAGCGGTCTGCGTGGTCCGCGTGTTCCGCTTGTGGCTCTTGGGCCATCGCCGACCCCCTGCTACCGGTTTGTCGCACAACTGCATTGTGCCGCATTGGGGTGAAGGGGTGTGCCAACTAGAGCAGGAAGACTTCGCTCGACCTGTGTGAGGTACGAGAGCAGTAGCAATGAAATCTGGTCTTGCCCGATCAGCTCCACTCGTCAGCGCCCGCAAGAACCCGACACGTTAGGTCTTAAGGCCTGCCGCGTCCTCGACTGCTCGTGAGTGATCTGGGACGTGGTTTTGGGTGTCTTTCGGGGGTCGGACGTAGCCGGTGGATGCTGGTCGATGCGGAAGTTCGATCGATGGCGGGGGGATTTTGGAATATGGCACAGTCGACAACAAGTGGTTAATGCAGTTGATGCGTGCCCGACGTTTGTCGTCACTCTCCACCACATACCAATGGGCGGGACTGACATCGGTATGCACCATCATGGCGTCCTTCGCCATCGAGTAGTCCTCCCAGCGAGTGATGGATTCCAAATCCATGGGTGACAATTTCCAGCGCCGCATCGGGTCGTATAGCCGGGAGCGGAATCGAGTCTCCTGCTCCTCGTCGGAGACACTGAACCAGTACTTGCGCAGCAGAATGCCGTCCTCATGCAGCATACGTTCGAAGATCGGGGCTTGGTGGAGGAATCGGCTGTACTCATCTGGAGTGCAGAATCCCATGACCCGCTCAACGCCAGCTCGGTTGTACCACGAGCGGTCGAGCATCACGATCTCGCCAGCTGCTGGCAGGTGGGAGATGTAGCGCTGGAAGTACCACTGCGTCTTTTCTCGCTCGGTGGGTGCTGGTAGGGCAACTACGCGAGCCACTCTGGGGTTCAGATACTGCGAGACTCGTTTGATGGTTCCGCCTTTGCCGGCGGCGTCACGACCCTCGAAGATAATGACCAGCCGAGCACCGGTGGTCTTCACCCATTCCTGCATTTCGACAAGTTCGGCCTGCAGACGAAGGAGCTCCTTCTCGTAGACCTTCTTATTCATCCTGTGCTTGACAGTGGTCTTAGGAGCCTTCTTGTTCTTCTTGCTCATGCGGCTGAGGCTAATCTTGTGTTGAGATCGATGCGCGGCGATATGTTGGGGGAATGCCGCAGATTCTGCTCATCAGTTGCGAAAGGTAACCGCGGGGAATGACAGCAATGCTTACGACCGCGACGGCTGACTTTGTCGTCATTGGGGCGGGAATTGTGGGTCTCACGATCGCACGTGAGTTGACCATGCGTTTCCCAGCGGCTCGAGTGGTCGTGCTCGACAAGGAAAAGCAACTCGCGGAGCATGCCTCCGGGCGTAACTCGGGAGTGCTGCACGCTGGCTTCTACTATTCGCCCGACTCGTTGAAGGCCGAGCTCACTCGCCGGGGAAATCAACTGCTGCACGAGTTCTGTGATGAACATGCGGTGACGATCCGCCGTTGCGGCAAGGTGGTGGTGACGCGATCGCCGGCGGAACTAGCCAGGCTGGATGAACTGGCCAAGCGCGGAGCAGCCAACGATGTGCCGCTGGAGATGGTGACAGCAGCCGAACTGGCCGAGTTGGAACCCCTCGCACGAACCTGCGAGCGCGCCTTGTTTTCGCCCACGACCGCCGTTGCGGATCCAGTGGCGGTAGTGATGGCGGTGGCCCGGGATCTCCTGCGGCGTGGTGGGGAGATTCATCTGGGGGTACCGGTCGCGCGAACGAAGCCTGGAGTGGTTGTCACTTCTGATCGGGTCTGGTCTGCGGGTCATATCGTCAACTGTGCTGGTCTTTATGCCGATGTGGTGGCTCGTGACTTCGGCATGTGTGATGACTATGTGATGCTGCCGTTCAAAGGTGTTTATCGCTACGGCAACTGGGAGCCGGGCCGACTCCAGCGCCACGTCTATCCGGTGCCTGATCCCCGCAATCCATTTCTGGGTGTTCATGCCACCGTGACCGTCGCTGGAAGGACCAAGATCGGGCCCACTGCGATTCCTGCTCTCTGGCGCGAGAACTACCAGCATCTGGCTGGCTTCAAAAGGAAGGAAGTGCCGGGTGCCGCTCGCGGTCTGGCGAAGTTCCTAAGCAGCGACGCCCATGAGTCCTGGCAACTTGTGCGCAGTGAGCCGCGCAAATACTCACATCGGGTCCTTGCTCGCGAGGCTGCCGAACTCGTTCCCAGCATCCGACCGCAGGATTTCACTGAACGCGGCAAACCGGGGATTCGAGCGCAACTGGCGCATCGGAGTACCGGGGCACTGGAAATGGATTTCGTTGTTCGCGGTGATGAGAAATCAACTCACGTACTGAATGCAGTGTCACCAGCGTGGACGAGCTCACTGGCCTTCGCTGAGCACGTCGTTGATGGTCTAGTTGCTCGCGTTGGCTGACTGTTCACGGTTACCACGGGGCGCCCGAGACTGGCTGCTAGTAGAGTTCCGACGTGTTCGTCGGTAATCCCGTGACCCAACAGCGATCAAAGGATGACTGAGGTCTGCTGATGCGTCCGCTGGATCCGAGACTACTGAAGTGGGCTGACGTTACGCGCTCCTACCTCGTGGTGTCGGTGATACTCGGGGCGCTGACCGCGGTCTTGATTGTCATCCAGGCAGCCCTGCTCGCAAGCATCATCACCTCGGTCTTTCAGCGGGGCGCTGAGCTCGCCGAAATTGGCGATCAGACGGTCTTGCTGGCGGTCGTTATCGCTGGTCGGGCGTTGTTGTCCTATCTGCAGGAGTGGGCGGCAGCTAGGACGTCAGCTCGGGCAAAAAGTCAGTTGCGCATGGCAGTGCTGGATCACGCGGTCGAGTTGGGACCATTGGCCCTGCAGGATCGATCTACGGGGGAACTGGCGCAACTCACCGGGCGGGGCATCGACGCCCTAGATGCCTACTTTGCTCGCTATCTGCCGCAGTTACTGCTGTCCGTAGTCGTCCCGATCATCATTGGCGTGGTGGTGGTGACCCAAGATGTCCTGGCCGCAGTGATCATCGCGCTGACCTTGCCACTCATTCCAATCTTCATGATTCTGGTGGGCTGGTACACCAGGAATCGGGTGGATCGGCAATGGCGGGCGCTGGCAGTTCTGGCGGGCTACTTCTTGGATGTCGTGGCGGGGCTGCCGACGCTGAAAATTTTCGATCGTGCTCGGGCCCAGGCAACAACCATTCGTGATGTCGGCGAGCGGTATCGACGAGCGACGATGCGGGTGCTGCGGGTCTCCTTCCTCAGTTCGTTAGTCCTAGAACTCCTCGCCACCCTGAGCGTTGCCATCGTTGCGGTATCCATCGGACTGCGGCTGGTCGGCGGCAGCATGGAATTGCAGACCGCACTCTTCGTCCTGATCTTGGCGCCGGAGGCCTACCTGCCGCTGCGCATGGTGGGGGCGCAGTATCACGCTGCTGCGGAGGGGATCGGTGCTGCCGCAGCGTTGTTGGATATCCTGGATAGTGAGCCGGGGTCGCCTGCGGGAAGTCAGCCGGCGCCGCAGCCGGAAACCGTTACTGTTGCGGGAGTCAACGCGAACTACCCCGGACGCGAAGTGTTGGCGTTGCAGGGGGCGAGTTGCACCCTGATAGCTGGCCAGATCACCGCCGTCTTGGGGCCCTCGGGTGCGGGAAAGTCGACGCTGGTTCAGACCCTCTTGGGGTTCCTAAAGCCATCGGCTGGCACTATTCGCATCGAATCGGCAAGAGCCAGAAGTACGACACGAGTTAGCGATCTCGGTAACGATTCGGAGAGCATCGCCTTGGATCAGATTGATCCACAGTCCTGGCTGCAGCAGGTGGCCTGGCTGCCGCAAGAGCCACTGATCATCGCGGGGACGATCAGAGACAACATCGCCTTGGGGGATCCCGAGGTTCAGCAGGCGCGCATTGTCGCCGCCGCCGAATCAGCCGGACTGTCGGCAGCGCTCCTTGAGCAACCTGTCGCTGAGGGCGGATTGGGGATATCGGCGGGGCAGTTACGTCGGGTGGGGCTGGCACGGGTGCTGTTGCGGGAAGCTCCGCTAGTACTGCTGGATGAACCGTCGGCTGCTTTGGATTCCGAGACTGAGCAGCAGGTAGTGACCGCTATCAAGGAGTTGCGCAGTGCTGGGCGTATCGTGCTCGTAGTTGCCCACCGGCCGGCGTTGGTGGCGGTAGCCGATCAAGTCGTCAGACTGCAGCCGGCAGGTGAGTTGCCCACTGGCGCCGAACCCGACAAGGGCGTGGAGCGACCATCGACCATCCCACTTCCGGGGTTGCCGTCGTGAACTCAACTGCTCAGGAGGGTCGCTTGCTCAGTGCTCCCGTGATTCGGGTCCTGCGCAGCGCGGGCCCGGTATGGCCGCGGCTGTTGCTGGCAGGCTGTCTGGGAGCCCTAGCGATTGGCAGTTCGGTGGGGTTGATAGCAGCCAGTGCCTTCCTGATTTCCAAGGCATCACAGCAGCCCCCCATCTTGCACCTCGGAGTGGCGATCGTCTCGGTGCGGGCCTTCGGCATTGGCCGTGGTGTCTTTCGATACGCGGAGCGGCTCACCGGCCACGACGCGGCTTTCCGATCACTAACCGATTTGCGACTCGCCGTCTACGATCGACTAGCCATTGTCGCCCCCGCGGGCAGTGGCGCGTATCGGTCGGGGGACCTCCTGAATCGGCTGGTAGCTGACGTCGACTCCGTCGTTGATCTGTATTTGCGGGTGGCGCTTCCCTATCTCATTGCCGCGGCGGTAAGTGTTGGCGCAGTCGTCTTGATCAGCCTGTTCGTACCGGCCGCTGCGGTTGCGCTCGCGCTCGCGCTGCTGGTCGGCGCGGTGGTGGTGCCGTTCATCACCCTTAAGACGTTGGACCGTAGTCAGGAACGGGTGGCGCCGGCGATGGCTCGACTGACGTCTGAGACGGTCACGCTGGTGGATGGGGCCGCTGAGATTACCGCCCTAGGTCAGCAGCGCCGGTTCATCGATCGGATAGCAGCGACCGATCGGGAATTGACCGACGCGGCGGCGAAAGCAGCCAAGTCACAAGGATTGGGATCTGCACTCGGAGTTCTGGCGCAGGGAGCGGCCATCATTGCTGCCGTCATCTTTGGTACCCAGGCGGTGACAAGTGGTCAGTTGGATGGCCTCAACCTCGCGATGGTGGTGCTGGTTCCGCTAGTCGCCTACGAAGCGGTTCAGGTTCTGCCGGCAGCGGTGATCACGTTGGCTCGAGTGCGTGAGTCTGCTCGGCGAGTGGTGGCGGTGTTGGATTCACCGGACCTAGTACCTGACCCGCCTGCCAGCGCCGACCGGACAACTGCGGTATCCGCGACTTTGGCTGGCGGCGCCCCGTTACAGATCACGGGGTTACGCGCTGGCTGGCAACCCGGTCAATGGCTGGTGGGGCCGTTAGATCTCTGCCTGGTACCAGGGGCACCGGTTGCTTTGACCGGCCCGAGCGGGAGCGGCAAATCCACAGTAGCTGCGGCGCTTACCCGCCTAGCCCCTGCCACTGGGCAGAGAGATTTTGCTGGCATGAACCTGGCAAGTCTTGCTGGCGAGGAGGTGCGACGAATCATTGGGTTGGCCGAGCAGCAGCCACACCTCTTCGACACCTCCATTGCCGAAAACGTACGGCTAGCTCGCCGTGACGCCAGCGACGAGGAGATCATGGAAGTACTGACCGACATCGGTCTCGGCGAGTGGCTAGCGGGGCTCCCCAAGGGCGTAAATACGCCGGTGGGACGGTTTGGCCGAGCAATCTCCGGGGGGCAGCGGCAGCGGATCGGGCTAGCGCGAGTCCTCATCGCTGACTTCCCGGTGGTTATCGCCGATGAGCCCACCGAGTACCTCGATGATGAAAACGCTGAGCTAGTGATGACGACTTTGCTGAGGCACTGTCGTGACCGTGCACTATTGGTGATCAGCCACCGAGAGGATGACGTTGGGCGATGTGATCACGTGATTCGCATCTAGTGACGGGGTTGGGAGTTTGGGAGTACGGGGGCAGTCGTATGCAGCTTCTCCCAGTCGGTGTCAGCGGTGAGGGATCTCTCGAGCGCCGGGGTGCCGCCGCGGACCCCGAACAGCCGCTTCGTCCACACCAGATAGGCCAGAATCGCCAAATCGAGAAATAGGCCGAACAAGCGCATTACGGTGACCTGTTCGGTGAGCGCTCGGATGGCCAGCGGGAGAAGCCCTGCGGTGGCGATGACCGTCAGGTATTCCGCCCAGCGCGCTCCGCGCCACAGGAAGACCGCTTCAGTTCCCTCCAGCACCGCGTAGCCAACCGCGACTGCGAGTAGCAGCCAGGCACGGCTGGCATCCAAGTTGCTCAACTCATTCAAGCCGGATACCAGCAGCGAGTTGCCAGGGCGAGAGCCAGCCGCGATTTCACCTGCTGCCTGCAAGAGTTGGGAGGCTTCGTCCCGAAGGCCCGGTAACCCCCACTCGATGACCACAATTCCGATGGCCAGCAACGTGAAAAACACAAAGTGCAGGCCGCGGATCACTGCGATCCCGCGGATTACCACGGTCTCCTCGAGAGCCTTACCGCGTTGTGGGGTGGGGAGTTCGCTCGGCGGTGGGAGTGTGTCAGTTTCCGGATGTTCGGGATCGGCAATGCAGATCCAGTCATCACACCGTAGGCAACGACACAGCCGGGTGCCGTCGGTCAGTGGTAGTGCCAGTTCGTGATCAGTTGGCCCGATTCCTGCGACGCTTGCTCCCGGGGCAACATGTCCACTTGTCGCACACCACAGTGCGCCCAACCGCCATCGGCGGGGCACTACCTTCATGGCAACGGAAAGCCAGCGGCCCGAGCGGCCGAAGACGTCATGTCGTCCAGCGAATATTCTGATCGCCAGTTGAGGAATTCGGTGGCACGATCGACAGCTGCCACCAAACTCGGCGGGTCCCCGGCTCGTCGTTCGGTCACTTGGTAGGCAACTTCCTGACCGAGTACCCGGCCGATCGAGTTGAGCACGTCCAGCACGCTGGAACCCGCACCGGTCCCGATATTGATGGGTAAACCGACTTGTTGCGTTTCCACCAGCACAGCTGCTGCAGTGTGAGCATCGGCTAAATCAGCCACATGGATGTAGTCGCGTATGCAAGTCCCGTCTGCGGTGGTGTAGTCGTCACCGAACACGTTGCACTTCTCATTTTGCCGGATTGCCCGCAAGACAATCGGAATCAAATTGGCGACTGAGGGATCCCCGAGATCAGGTGATCCAGCACCCGCTACGTTGAAATAGCGCAATGCGGTCCACGAGATTCCGTAGTTTTCCGCGACGTCGCGCGTTAACCATTCACCGATCAGTTTGGTCTCGCCATAGGGCGAGATCGGCTCGGTAGGGCCGTCCTCGAGGACTGGGCTGGTGTCAGGTTCGCCGTAGACCGCAGCCGATGAGGAGTAGACCATCCCGCCAACGCCGCAGTTGCCCATAGCCTGCAGCAGCGATTGCATCCCGCCAACGTTCTCCTGGTAGTACCACAGCGGGCGCTCAACCGACTCGCCGACAGCCTTCTTGGCGGCAAGATGTACGACCCCCGAGACGTTGTGATCTCGCATCGTTTGTTCGAGAAGTTCCTGATCAAGGATCGAGCCGGTCACTAGCGGCACCTCACCGGGAACCCGCTCCCGGATGCCAGTAGAGAGATCATCGATGACGACGACGTCGCGACCGGACGCCCGGAGCGATCGAAGTACGTGGCAGCCGATGTAGCCGGCGCCGCCGGTGAGTAGCCAGGTCATGACAATCACCCTAGTCAAGGGTTCTACGTAGTTGGTGCAAACCGCCGCAACCCAACGAGAGAACGCTAGTTTTCAGTGGGTTGCTCTGCTTGATCGGCGGTGACTTTCCCGGTGTCGGCAGTAAAGCCGAACCATGAGATCGCTGCTCCCACCAGGCACAGCGCCGCGCAGAGCAATACCGCACGCTGGTAGCCCGGCAACACTGCCGCACCGGTGAGATCACTGGAATGCGAGAGCCCAGCCAGCAGCGGGATGACCGCCACTGCCACTAGGCCGGCAATCCTGGCTAGCGCGTTGTTGACCCCGGATCCGACACCGCTGCTGTCGACCGGAATATCGCCGAGCGCGGTCGTGGTGATGGGGGCCACGATGAAAGCCAGACCGAGGGCGAATACGGTGATGCCGGGGAAGACGTCCACCCAGTAAGTGCCATCAGCGGGTAGTAGGGAAAGCATGACCATGCCGACGGCCATCAGCAGGCTGCCGATGGTCAGGAGCAGGCGAGAACCCAACTTCGGTAGCAGGCCACCAATCTTGGCTGAGAGCAGCGCCAGCACAATTGTGATGGGCAAACCCGCAGCGCCGGCGGCCAGCGCTGACCAGCCCAAACCAATTTGAAGTCCGATGGTGAACAGCAAGAGCAAAGCACCCAGCGCGCCGTACACGACGAAAGTCACCAGATTCGCCACGGAAAATGAGCGGAACCGCCACAAACTAGGTGGCATCATCGCCGGCGGTGACTGACTCACCTCGCGTGCGCGTTCCACGAACCAGAAACCGATGAGCAGCGCGATTCCCACCACCACCAAAAGGGCAGCGACACTCCAGCCGAGCCGCTCGACCTCGATCAAAGGGCCAACGATGAGACCCAACCCGAGAACAGTCATACCGGCACCGAGGAAATCGACCTGCGCGCGCAGTGGGCCGGGCTTCCTTAGCCCCGGTACGGCAGGAATCGGTCGGCAGAGGACGAGCGCTAGCGCGGCCAGCGGCAAGTTGATGAGGAAGACCCAACGCCAGCCAGACGGGGAGGAATCAACTAACGTGCCGCCGACAAAAGGCCCGAGGGCAGTCACGATGCCCGACAGTCCTGACCACAATCCAATGGCCCGACCGCGGTCCTTGTCGGTAAATAACGAAGACAACAGCGCTAGCGATCCAGGAATCATGAGTGCGGCAGCTATTCCCTGAATACCTCGAGCAGCGACTAGCGTCGTGGCCGTTGGGGCGATGCCGCACAGGAGTGATGAGATCGCGAAGCTAACGATTCCCCACATGAATACGCGCTTGCGGCCTAGCAGATCCCCAAGCGCTCCACCTACCAAAACCAGCGCCCCGAGCGTAAGTAGGTAGGAGTCCAGCACCCATTGCATGGTCGCCAGACCGCCGCCCAAATCCGACTGGATAGCGGGCAGAGCCACATTCACCACGGTGCTATCGAGAAAGCCAATCCCGCTGGCGACGATCGCAGCACCCATGAGGGAACGGCCTGCCCTGCTAGAAAAAACTAGGGTGTGCCCGGAAGCGGAACTCTGCTGCGCTCCGAGTTGCGAGGTGCCAGCGGAGGGTTTGACGGAATCGGGATCCATGGCTTCTGGCATTTCACGACGCTACCGGAATGGGGTGGAGTCGGCGCGATCAGATGGTGGCGGTCTAGGGTGTGGGCATGGTGCGTATTGCGGCCGTGCAGGTGTCGATTGAGGATCGAGAATCTCCCCAACTTCGATTAGATCGGGTGACTGAACAGGTCGCCGAACTCACCGACAGCGCTGATCTGGTAGTTCTGCCAGAGATGTGGACCGTTGGAGCGTTCAACGCCCACCTCTTCATGGGTAACGCGCAGGCGCGTGACGGAGATTTTGCGCAACGCATGAGTGAACTGGCGAAGCAGGGAGGTTTCTGGCTGCATGCCGGTTCAATACCGGAACTTCACGAGGGCGGGGTCTCCAACACCAGCTTGGTATTTGATCCTGATGGCAATCTGGCTGCCCACTACCGCAAAGTGCACCTGTTTGGCTTCGATGAAGGCGAAGCAGCCGCGGTCGTGCCAGGAGATCGAATCACGACTGTGGCGACGCCACTGGGTACGACCGGGCTATCCACCTGCTACGACCTTAGATTTCCGGAGCTCTATCGAATTCAGGGTTCAGCCGGTGCGACTGCCTTCTTAGTTCCATCTGGCTGGCCCGCGCCACGGATTGAGCACTGGCGACTGCTGTGCCGCGCCCGAGCGGTAGAGAATCAAGCCGTGCTGGTTGGTTGCAACGCGGTGGGCCGCCACGCCGGTGTGGAGATGGGTGGTCACTCGGTGATAGTTGCCGCCTCGGGGGAGGTGCTCGCTGAAGCAGGGTCAGCTGATGAAGAAGTGATCACTGCAGAACTGGATCCGGACAGCGTCGAAGAGCTTCGGTCAGCTTTTCCGGTCTTAGCTGATCGACGCTTCGGTTAGCAGCTGGCTAACTAATGTTCGTGGCGGGGATGCCGTCGAGCGTTTTCGAGTGCCACTAAGTTAGCCAGCTGATGTCAAACTGTTCGAGTGACGTTTGATCCTCACACTGATTCGGCAGTGGGTGACGCTCCGAAAGCGCGGCGGGGTTCGTTGGTGAAGGGCGCCATCTGGGGAGTATTAGCCGTTCTCGCGCTACTGCTGGTGTGGCTGGTCATTACCGGCGCCCTTGCTGCGAAAACCGCGAACGATGTGAGGTCGCAGAGCAACACGCTTGTCTCCGCAATGAAATCTGGTGATGCCGCGGCAATCGTGTCGGCGCTGGAGCAGTTGCAGTCCAGCACTGCCGACCTCGATGTGCGCCTGAACTCCTCGCCGTGGTCGCAGGTCGCCGATCTTCCGCTAGTGGGGCGTTCGGTTGGGGCTGCAGCAAGTATTGCCACAGGTGCGAATGGTGTGCTGGCAGCTACCGAGGGATATGAGCAGGTGATCGGGGAGGTCGTACAGCAGGTTGATAGTGACGGGTTGGCGGCGGCGGGCTCGCTGCGCCAGCTGCAACCGGTGACTCAGGCTGCTGCCGATGCGACGGTAGTTCCGGCGCAAGCGGTCGAAACAGCGGTAGCCGTGGGGCTGCCGGGTCCGGTTCAGGCTGTAGCGACAGACTTCCTGGCGGCTGTTGAGGGGGTAGCTGCTGCAAACGCCGGTACGCATGTACTTCCTGGCATGTTGGGATTTGGTGAGTCCGCGACTTGGCTGGTGGTGTTCGAGAATCTCGCGGAGCAACGGGGCACCGGAGGGCTGATTACTTCATTTACTTCGGTAACGGCTAGCAGAGGCAAACTATCACCCGGCACAGCGCAGACCACCAACGCCATTGACAAGGAGAGAGTGTCCCTCGCTGGTATTCCCGCCGATACTCGCAGATTGTGGGGCTCTGATCTGGCATACAGCTACGGGTGGAATCTTGATCGTCATTTCCCGTATGCCGGTCGACTAGCGCTGAGATCGAGTGAGAATTCCGGCGGGACTGCGGAGTATGTGCTGTCACTGGATGCGGAGGCAGTCGCTGCGCTGCTCGAAGTAGTTGGGCCAGTCACTGTGGCTGGCATCACCATCGAGGCCTCGAACGCTGCTGACTATTTCACTCGTCAGATTTACGAGGACTTTCTTAATGTGGAGCGTAAAGACCGCGTGACCTTGGCGTTCATCGATCAGGTGGTCTCAGAGTTCTTTGGTTCCGAACTGGATCTGGTGGCGTTGGCCGAAGCGATCGTTGAGCCGGCCCGCACCGGCAACATCAAGATTTACAGTGAGGTTCCCCGCGAGCAACGCGTGCTTGCGGCTAGCACTATCGGCAGCGCGGTACCGAACACTATTGGCCCGTGGGCATCAGCAGCCATTAACGACAACGCTGGGGACAAAATGGCGCCCTACCTTGAAGTCGACGTAAGCTTTGAGTCTGCCGGACGTTGCTTAACCCCAGGTGCCACGTCACGGATTACGGCCACGGTGACTAATCGGGCGCCGGACGATATTGCGCCCTACGTCGATGCCGGTAGTCGCAAACTTCTGGAGAACCCGCCGGGAAGCACCCGAGTGGGGGTTGCGCTCTATGCGCCGGTCGGCTCGGCCCTGCAATCAGCCGAGGTAGATGGTCAACAGACCCTCATCAAGCAGGGCCGAGACCGAAGTCATCCGGTGTGGGCAGTACCACTGGACCTGAACCGCGGCGAGACGAAATCCTTCACCGTGGAGTTTGAAGAGCCGAGAACTTCCGACCTCCCAATCCAGTTCTCTCGCCAACCGATGGTGAATCCGATCGGAGTCACCCTGACCGAAGTGAACTGCTGACTCAGGAAGCTTCTGGGTTGGGTGCGTTTTAGTTGGTGCGACGGCGTGACGCGACCAGGATGCCGGTGCCGGCGCCGATAGCGGCGAGGCCTGCGAGCAGTCCTAGTGTGGTGGCGTCGGATCCCGTTTGGGCGAGAGTTCCGCCGGTCGTTG
>JAHZLH010000008.1 GCA_022599915.1 Actinomycetes bacterium | reverse complement strand
GGCAGTGGCGACGACATGGTCGAACACCGGCACCACGAACTGCGAAATCCGTTTCAGCAACGGCGTGTGGGCGGCGGTAGTCAGCGCGACTTTGTCGGCGTTGACGCTGCCAGACAAGGTGCTGACCTGCACCCGTCCCTGCTGTCGTTTGATACTGGTCACGGCGCTGTGCTCATAGATCCGCACCCCGAGCGACGCTGCGGCGTCAGCCAACCCCCAACACAGTCGGGCTGGGTCGACGATGCCGACATACGGATCGAGCACACTAGCAAGGTAAGTGGGGGAGTTAACTAGCCCGCGAGTAGTTTCGGCGTCAAACAACTCCACGTCCACGCCGTTGGCTTGAGCTTGTTCGGCGTATTCGGCTAACTCAACGACCTGGTATTCCTCGGTGGCGACGTCGAGTTCCCCGGTGCGGCGGTAGCCACAGTCGATACCGAAGTCGGCGATGGTTTTCTCGATGCCTTCGAGGTTGGCCACACCGAGTCGGTGCAGTTCAGAAAACTCCTCCGGCCAGCGGTCGATCCCGTTCGGGTAGCCGTGAGTGATCGATGATGCCACGAAGCCACCGTTGCGCCCGGAGGCGGCGTTGCCGATCCGGTCGCCTTCGATCAGCACCACGTCAGTGTTCGGGTGGCGCTGCTTAGCGCGCAACGCGGTCCACAACCCGGACAGACCAGCACCGACGACGACCAGGCCAGCACTGTGATGTCCGGTCAGCGATTCGCGGGAAGCGGGGCGATCGGGGGAGTCCAACCACAATGGGCGCGGCTGCGCGTCCTTGATGGCGGCCCGAGCCCGGTCGCCCGGGTATTGGGCGAACGGCATGTTATCCCTCCTTGCGGCGCCGACTAGCGAACTGACCGATCAGCACGATGGCCAGTGCAATGAAGAACATGGCTGAGGCGATGACATACGCCTGCGCGGGGATGCCGCGCTTGTCGGCCACGTAGATGAACTTCGGGAAGGTGGTGAACTGCCCGGAGTTGAAGTTCGTGATGATGAAGTCATCGAAGGACAGCGAGAACGCCAACAGTGCGGCTGCAGCGATACCGGGGGCCACCAACGGCAGCGTGATCCGGCGGAACGCCTGCCATTCGGAGGCGTACAGGTCCATGGCAGCCTGCTCGATGTTCGGGTCCATCGAGGCCAGTCGCGCCTTAACGGTGACCACCACGAAGCTGATGCAGAACATGATGTGCGCCAACACCACGGTCCAGAACCCGAGCGGAATCACCATGTTGAGGAACAACGTCAGCAGTGACGAGCCGAGCACGACCTCGGGGGTGGCCATCGGCAGGAAGATCAGCAGGTTGGTCGAGGTGCGACCCCGGAAGCGGTGCCGCACCAACGCGAACGCGATCAACGTGCCCAAGATGGTGGCCACCACCGTGACCGTCAGACCCACGGTGATTGAGTTAATCACCGCCGGGCAAACCTCCGGGGCACCACACGGGTTCGTCCAGTTGTCCCAGGTGAAACCGATCCAGGTGAGGTTGGACTTGCCGGAGTCGTTGAAGGAGAACACGAACGTGTACATCACCGGCAGCAGCAGATAGAAGAACGCCAGCACCGCGTAGATCCGCAGTGCGTTGTTACCGATCCAGTTGCGGAACCGGACTCTGGCCGGCGGTTTGCTGGCGGGGGGCAGGTCGGTGACAGGCGCGGTCATACCAAGTCCTCCGAACCCACTCGTTTGACGTAAACCAGCACAATTACCAGGATCGTTGCCATCAGCACGAAGGACAACACGGCCATCGTTGGATAGTCACGCACGTTGAAGAACTCGTATTGGATTCGGTTACCGATCATCGAGTTTTTCCCGGTGCCCAGCAGTTCGGCGTTGACGTAGTCACCCGAGGCCGGGATGAACGTCAGCAACGTGCCCGCCACCACACCAGGCAGCGACAGTGGCCAGGTGATTTTGCGGAAACCGGTGAATGGTTTGGCGTAAAGGTCTTTACCCGCCTCCATCAGCCGCGGGTCCACCCGCTCCAAACTGGCGTAGATCGGCAGCGTCATAAACGGTAGGAAGTTGTAGGTCAGGCCAGTAATCACCGCTAGCGCCGACGGATAAATGCCAGCGGTTTCGCCCACCAAACCGAAGTTGCGCAGCACACCGACGACCACACCCTCATCAGCAAGGATTTGCCGCCACGCGATGGTGCGCAGCAGGAAGGACACAAAGAACGGTGCGATCACCATTACCAGCAGCAGGTTGCGCCATCGGCCGGCTTTGAACGCGATCATGTACGCCAGCGGGTAGCCGATCAGCAGTGCCAGAACGGTGGCGATGCCGGAGTACATGAACGACCGGAACAGCGGTACGTAGTAGTACTCATCTTTGAGGGTGTCGATGTAGTTCGCCCAGTTGAAGGTCTGTTCGAACTCACCCACCTCACCGCCAGCCACCGGGGTCTGCAGGCTGGTGGAAAACAGGAAGAGCAGTGGCAGCGCAAAAAAGATCGCCAGCCACAACATGCCTGGCAGCAGCAGCAAGTAGGGAGTCCACCTGCCGCGCTTCTTCGGGTCCGGCGGGGGAGTGCGCTGATCCTCAATCGTGTCGCCGATAGCCTGTGCGATTGCCATTGGCTATCCCGCGACTCCGGTCGCTAGGCCCTCCCCGGCGTGAATGTCCTGCTCGCCGTCTAGCACGAACCCGTGCACCGGTTGCCAGGTCAGTCGGGCCTTGGCTGCGGCCGGCAGCAAACTGTGGACGTCGCGGTTTTGCGCGAAGACGTCGATAGTTTCTCCGGCAGCGGTGCGCACTTGGTATTGGGTACTGACCCCTAGGAAACTGACGTTCTCCACCACCCCGTCGAGGTGGTTACTCCCGGGTGGCGCAGGGGTGTTCTCGTCGAGAGCCTCGATAGTGATTTTCTCCGGACGAACCCCGACGATCACCTGGTCACCGTTGTTGGTGCTGATGCCAGCAGCGACCCGGTCCTTGGGCATCCGGTAGCTACCGGTGTCATCCTGCAACACCAGTTCGTCGCCGTCGGTTTCAGTGACTCGGGCGGGGAAGAGATTCGACTGGCCGAGGAAGTTCGCCACAAAGGCGGTCTGTGGCGATTCATACAACTCAGTCGGCGGTCCGAGTTGCTCGATGATGCCGTTGTTCATGACCGCCACTGAGTCGGCCATGGTCATGGCTTCCTCTTGATCGTGGGTAACGTGAATGAAAGTCAGGCCGACTTCGGTCTGAATCCGCTTCAACTCCAACTGCATCTGCCGACGCAGTTTCAAGTCCAGCGCACCGAGCGGCTCGTCCAGCAACAGCACTGCCGGCCGGTTCACGATGGCGCGCGCCAGCGCAACCCGCTGTTGTTGCCCACCGGACAACTGCGCGGGTTTGCGATGGGCCACCTGTGACAACTGAATTAACTCCAGCACTTCATCCGCTGGCGTCTTGGCATCTTTGATGCCGCGGCGTTTCAGGCCAAACGCGACGTTCTCGTAGATGGTCATGTGCGGGAACAGTGCGTAGTTCTGGAACACCGTGTTCACCGGTCGTCGGTACGGCTTTTCGTGAGTGATTTCGGTGTCACCGATGCGGATAGTGCCAGCGGTGGGTTCTTCCAATCCGGCGACCATGCGCAAGGTGGTGGTTTTGCCGCACCCGGATGGTCCCAGTAGCGCGAAGAACGAGCCCTGCGGCACGGTCAGCGAAAGATCCCGTACTGCAACGAAGTCGCCGAACTGCTTGGTGAGCCGTTCCAGGTATAGGTCGCCCTCGGCCTGGGTCACATCGGTTTTTGCCATCTAGTTAGCCCGAAATCACGCGGCCGAACTCGTCGCTGTATTTCACGTCTTGTTCGGGGGTTAACGGAGCGAACACGAAGGCGTCGCTGAGGATTTCGTCGGTGGGGAAGATCCAGGGACTGTTGGCCAAGTCCTTATCGATCTTTTCCATCTCCTCCTGCGCACCTTGTACCGGGCAAATGAAGTTCACCCAAGCGGCAACCTCGGCAGCGACCTTAGGATCAAAGTAGTAGTCCATGATCGCCTCGGCGCCGACCATGTTCTCCGACGTAGTGGGCACCAGCAGATTGTCCGACCACAAGGTGCCACCGGACTCCGGCAGCACGAACTCCCACTTGTCGCCCTCTTCCGCGTTGATCTGGAAGATGTCACCGCTCCAGGCAATCGCCGCCCAGGCCTGCTCGTTCTTGAGGTCATTGAGATAACTGTTGCCCTTGACCTGCTTGATCTGGCCACTGTCGATCTGCTTTTTCAGTTCGTCCAAGCCCTTCTGGAACTGAGCATCGTCCACGCCCTGACTAATGTCTACGCCCTGACTCAGCAAGATGATGCCCATGGTGTCGCGCATCTCGGACAGCACCACGACCTTGCCTTTGAGGGCTTCCTGCCACAGATCGTCCACCGTCTTCAGTCCGTCCGGCACCCGCTCTTTGTTCCAAACCAGACCGGCGAAACCGGACTGCCAGGTGAGTGAGTACTGCCGACCCGGATCGAACGAAACGTCCAGCAGGGCGGGCAGAATGTTCTTCTTGTTCGGCACCAGCGAATCATCGATCTGGGCGACGTAGCCCTTGCGGATCCACTCCGCTGCCAGCCAGTCGGTCAGGGTCACCATGTCGTAGCCGGTGTATTGGTTGTTCTGCAACTGTGGCTCGACTTTGCCGTTGAAGGTGGCGTTGTCGTCAATATCTTCCTTGTAATCGACGGTGTAGCCGGACTCCTTTTGGAAGGCCTCCAACGTGGGGTAGGTGCCCTTTTTGCGATCCAGGTAGGCGGTCCAGTTAGCCCACACGACGTTCTCACCGGAGGTTTGCTCGGTGGGGCCGGAGGCTTCTGAGGCACTGTCTTCCGAGCTGGTGCCACAGGCGGCGAGCGCCGCTGCGGCGCCAGTCGCGCCCATGGCGGAGAGGAAGCCGCGACGGGACATCGCGTTCTTCAGAAACTCGGTACGGGGATCCATTTTTTCGGTCATGGCTACTCCTCCTTATTTGGGCGGCGGTCGCTATTCGTCACGCTAGCGGTTTATGGGGTCGGATTGGCGAAGATAGTGCGGTGCCACTCTTTCTGTGCAAGGCCGGTGATGTCCATCGATACGTGCTTGATCTGGGTGTACTCCTCAAACGAGTAGGTACTCATGTCCTTGCCGTAGCCAGATTGCTTGTAGCCGCCGTGCGGCATTTCAGAAACGATAGGAATGTGGTCGTTGATCCATACGCATCCGGCTTCGATCTCGCGAGACGCGCGATGCGCCCGGACGACGTCGGTGGTCCAGGCGGAGGCGGCCAATCCGTAGCGGGTGTCGTTGGCCAACGCCAACGCTTCGTCGTCACTGTCGAACGGCAGCGCGACCAGCACCGGACCGAATACCTCTTCCTGCACGATCTCGGAGTCTTGCGCTGCGCCAGTAAGCAAGGTGGGGGAGTAGTAGCAGCCAGCCGACAAGTCACCGCCGGGGACGCTGCCACCGCAGACCGCGGTGGCTCCCGCGGCCACGGCCCGATCCACCATGGCCGCAACCTTCTGCTGCTGGGCCGGGGAGATCAGCGGACCGAGATCAGTGTCGGGCGAGGAGGTGTCACCCAACCGCACGGCGGACATTAACTCGGCAGTGGTGGCCACGAACTCATCGAACCGAGACCGATGCACATACGCCCGAGTAGCGGCGGTGCAGTCCTGACCGGTATTGATCAGACTGGCCGCAACCGCGCCATGGGCGGCGGCGGCGATGTCGGCGTCGTCGAACACCACGAACGGTGCCTTGCCGCCAAGTTCGAGGTGTAGCCGTTTCAATCCAGCAGTGGCAATTTCGGCAACCCGGTGTCCGACTCGGGTGGAGCCGGTAAACGACACCATCGCCACATCGTCATGACCCACCAACGCTTCACCGGCGACCGGTCCGGTACCGGTAACGACGTTGAACACCCCATCAGGAAATCCGGCGGCGGTAGCGTCTTCAGCGAGCATCAACGTGGTGAGCGGGGTGAGTTCGCTGGGCTTCAATACGATGGTGTTACCGGCCGCGATCGCGGGCAGCATCTTCCACATCGCCATCTGCAGCGGATAGTTCCAGGGCGCGATGGAACCGACTACGCCAATGGGTTCGCGGCGGATTGTGGAGGTGTGCTCGCCGTCCCACTCGGCTGCGGCGCTGCCGGAAAGAGCGCGGGAGATGCCGGCGAAGTAGGCGGCGTTGTCGATGGAACCGGGCACGTCAAACTCGGTAGCGAGCCGGATCGGTTTGCCAGATTGTTCTGATTCGATACGCGCGTATTCTTCCTCGCGAGCTTTCATCCGCTGCGATAACTCAAACAGCGCCTCCGCGCGGGTAGCAGGCGGCACCTGTGACCACTCGCTGAACGCGGAGCGCGCCGCGGCCACGGCCGTGGCGACATCTTGTGGCCCAGCCAGATCCACCTCAGCCACGACTGCCCCCGTCGCCGGGTTCACAACATCTAACTTCTCGCCGGTGCTGCCAGTAGTGGCAGCACCGTTAATCCATTGCGCAGCAACCATGGCTTACTCGTCTCCATCGTCGATAGCCGACATGACGTGCTTGATCCGGGTGTAGTCCTCGAACCCGTACATCGACAGATCCTTGCCGTAGCCGGACTGCTTGTAGCCACCGTGCGGCATCTCTGCGATTAGCGGGATATGGGTGTTGATCCAGACGGTGCCGAAGTCCAACGCTTTGGACATCCGCATCGCGCGGGCATGATCCGCCGTCCACACACTGGATGCCAGGCCGTAGACAACTCCGTTGGCCTTGGCCACCGCCTCGGCTTCGTCGGCGAACTTCTGCACTGTGATGACCGGACCGAAGATTTCCTGCTGGATCATCTCGTCGTCCTGAGCCAGATCCACGATCACCGTCGGGTCGACGTAGAAGCCGCGATCGCCCTGCTGGCCGCCGCCGGCAGCAACCGAGGCATGGCTGGGGGTTCGGTCGAGAAAGCCGATGACCTTTTCTAGTTGGTTCACGTTGTTCAGCGGTGGCACCAGCGCATCCTCGTCGCGGGCGCCACCGGCAAACGTGGTCTTGGTGTTACGTGCTTGGTCGGCCAGTGCCGCCACGAACTCGTCGTGGATACCCGCCTGCGCGATGATGCGAGTCGCTGCGGTGCAGTCTTGACCTGCGTTGAAATAACCGGCGACGGCGAGCCATTCTGCCGCAGCGGCCGCGTCGGCGTCATCAAAGACCACAACCGGGGCTTTGCCACCCAGTTCCAGATGCACCCGCTTCACGCCGTGGGAGGCTTCTTCGGCCACCTGCATCCCCGCGCGCACGGAACCTGTAATAGCCACCATGTCAACACCGGCATGGCTAACCAACATCCGCCCGGAGTCTCGATCGCCGGTGATGACGTTTAACACCCCGGGTGGCAGGATCTCGGCTTCCGCGATGAGTTGCGCTAACCGGACAGTGGAGACCGGGGTGGTATCCGAGGGTTTGAGCACAACAGTGTTGCCGGCGGCGATGGCCGGAGCGAACTTCCAGACCGCCATCATCAGCGGATAGTTCCAGGGAGTGACCTGGCCGATCACGCCAACCGGTTCCCGGCGAATCATGGAGGTGAAACCCGACATGTACTCACCGGCAGCACGGCCTTCCAGGATTCGCGCTGCGCCGGCGAAGAATCGGATTTGGTCCACCATCGGTGGAATTTCTTCCGCCATGGTGACCGGAATCGGTTTGCCGGTATTTTGTGATTCCAGTTCCACGAGTTCATCGGCGTGCTTTTCGACGAGGTCGGCGATCTTCAACAACGCGAGTTGTCGCTGACCGGGGACAGTGTCCCGCCAGCCAGGGAACGCTTCGTTTGCTGCGCTGACAGCTCGGTCGACGTCAGTAGCGGTGGAAATAGGGGCCTCGGCGAAAGTTTGCCCAGTGCTGGGATCGACAAGCTCTAAGGCATTGCCGGTGGCGGGAGTCGCTTGGCCATTAACAATATTCGAGATTTGCATCGGTCCTCCCTGGACGATGGCCGCAGCAGCGGCACATGAGCGTTACGACGGGTGACCATAGCGGCAAACCCGGCGATACGTCCACGATATTCGTGCAGCCTAGGCTAATCTGCTACGGAAATCGTTGCAATGCCCGGGTAGAATAGGTAAGAATCGAATGATGGACGAAGTGCGTAGTACGCCACTAGACGAAATCAACCGTTCGATCGTGCAGTTGCTGCAGGAGGACGGTCGGCGGTCGTATGCCGAAATCGCCAAGCAGGTGAACCGGTCCGAGGCGTCAGTGCGGCAGCGAGTTGGCAAGTTGATCGATTCGGGTGTGATCCAAATCGTCGCCATCACCGATCAGTTGCAGATGGGCTATAACCGGGCGGCGATGATCACTGTCGGAGTATCCGGCGACATCAGTGCGGTGGCCGACAAGATCGCGCAGATCGAGGAAGTCGACTACGTGGTCGCCACCGCCGGGGGCATTGATCTTTTGGTCGAAGTGGTGGCGGTTGACGACACCGCCCTCTACGCATTGGTCGGTCAGATTCGCGCTATCCCTGGGGTCAAGGACGCCAACACCTACGTCTACCTGAAGATTCACAAGCAGACCTATCAGTGGGGAGCCAGATGACCAGCACTCCGCAGTTTGTATCCGAGCCCGGCCCGGATCGGCTCGCTGACGCCGCCCGTCGGCACCTGTGGATGCACTTCACCCGGCACTCCACCTACGAAGACGGTGGTCACGTTCCCATCATCGTGCGTGGCGAGGGTGCCTACATTTACGACGACCAGGGGAAGAAATACCTCGACGGTCTCGCTGGACTCTTTACCGTGCAGTTGGGCCATGGCCGCGAGGAACTCGCAGACGCTGCCGCGCGGCAAGCCAAAGAGCTCGCCTTCTTCCCGATTTGGTCCTACGCCCATCCACGGGCCATTGAACTCGCCGAGCGGTTGGCACATGAAGCCCCCGGTGATCTTGATCGGGTGTTCTTCACCTCCGGTGGTGGTGAAGCCGTCGAAACCGCCTGGAAACTCGTGAAGCAGTACTACCGACTGACTGGTCGGCCGGGCAAGTACAAGGTGATCAGCCGCAACGTGGCCTACCACGGCACCACGCAAGGAGCGCTATCGATCACAGGCATCCCGGCTGCCAAAGAGGCGTTCGAGCCGTTGGTGCCAGGAACTCACAGGGCCCCCAACACCAACTTCTATCGCGCCACCCAGCATGGCGACGACATTGAAGCCTTCGGTCGCTACGCCGCCGATCGGATCGAGGAAGCGATTGAAGCGGAGGGCCCCGAGACGGTCGCCGCAGTGTTCCTCGAGCCGGTGCAAAACTCCGGCGGTTGTTTCCCGCCGCCGCCGGGATACCTGCAGCGGGTGCGCGAAATCTGTGATCGCCATGACGTCGTTTTCGTCGCGGATGAGACCATCACCGCCTACGGCCGGATCGGTGACTTGTTCGCGATGCGTCGCTACGGTGTCCAACCCGACATCATCACCTCCGCTAAGGGACTCACGAGCGGATATTCGCCGCTCGGGGCCATGATCGCCTCAGAGCGATTGTTCGAACCCTTCAAGCACGGCGACACCTCGTTCCTGCATGGCTATACCTTCGGCGGGCATCCCGTCTCGGCTGCCGTCGCACTCGCCAATCTCGACTTGTTCGAAAAAGAGGGCATCCTGCAGCATGTGCAGGACAACGAAGGGAACTTCTTTTCAGCCTTGGACCGGTTGTCGGAGTTGCCGATCGTGGGCGACGTACGCGGAGCCGGCTATTTCTACGGCATTGAACTCGTCAAAGATAAAGCGACCAAAGAGACCTTCACTGATGATGAGGCCGAGCGGCTGCTACGGGGCTTTATGTCCAAGGCGCTGTTCGACGCCGGGTTGTACTGCCGCGCCGATGACCGCGGCGACCCGGTCATCCAGCTAGCGCCGCCACTGATTATCGGCCAGCAGGAGTTCGACGAGATCGAGTCGATTCTTCGGGGAGTGCTCACCGAAGCTTGGTCGATTCTCTAGCGGCGAGAGTCCGCGCAGTGGATTAGGGCTCCGCCGACATACGTTGTGAGAAGTCCCAGGTGCTCACCGCGAGATCGCGTACTGCAATAGCCACTTCATTGTGGGCCCGCGACAGCAGCCAGTCCCGTAATGACTGATTCTCCGGTCCGAGGTAGCGATCGGCCAGATCAGTCAGCACCTCATGTCCTCGGTCAGGCAGAATCTCCGCACTGCCGTGTCCTCGCACCCCGGCGTACGGCGGATCATCGCGAGCGATTTCGAAGCCACAACGAGGTTGCGCTTGCAGTCGGCGCACGACCAGAGCATCGGCTCGGGTTGCGCACCACAACGCGTCAGCGTGGTAGCGGAACCACATCGATTGCACCAACGGCCACGATCCAGCGGTCGCCAGCCGGATAGGGATGACGGTGTCGGTAAAGAATTGTGCGATCCGAGTAGCCGGCCACGGCCCGGATGTGATGGTCAGCCGCGGTTCTAACGGCGGTTGTTCAGTATCTAGTGTGGCGGCAGCATCGGGATTCTCCCTCGTTGAGTTCACCTGTTCATAGTGGCAACTTCCGCCCCCGATTGCTGGGGTTGTTACCCCTTCGCTGAAGCGGATCGGTGGCTTCCGGTCGATATGCGCGACATCTGGCTGAGGTCGTGGCACGGTGGTGTGATGGCGATCAAAAGTAGAGCCTTGTGAATGGGGAGTCCGGGGACAGCCCAACGGCTGTCTACCTCGATGTCGCGGAAGGCCGAGGTCGGATTGGCGGCGATGTTGGCGACTACCTGGAGTTGCTGCGGCTCTTCGAGGCGGAGGTGATTGCTGCTCGTGGTGAACTCGCGGCAGCGAAGCCAGACGAGCTCGGTCCGCTATTGCACCGGGTCAAGGGAGCAGCAGCCAATGTTGGTGCGCGAGCACTTGCTCAGGTAGCGCTGATCGGTGAAGAAGCTCTAGCTACTGGTCAAATGGTCGACGTCGCCGGCATCACCAAGGTGATGGACCACACGCTGGCAGCGATTGGGGTGGAATCCGGAACCACGCGGGGCGCCGAGTTGGCAAAACGACGCGAGCGACCGGTGGCGCAAAAAGAGGATGGCCGTCATACCGTCTTGATTGTGGAGGACGTTCCTTCAAGCGCGATGGCGGTGGCGCAGGCGTTGGAGGAGCACTACGCGATAAGGCTGGCCTTGGATGGCGAGTCGGCGCTGGGAATGGCAATGACCGATGATCCGCCGGATTTGATTCTGGTGGACGTGGAGATGCCGGGTATCGATGGTTTCGAGGTATGTCGTCGGTTGAAGGCGGATGACCGCACTCGTAATCTGCCGGTCATCTTCGTCACCGGTCGCGGTTCAGAGGACGATGAGGCACTGGGACTGAGCCTGGGTGCCATCGACTTCATCCACAAACCGATCAGTCCAGCGCTGCTGCGAGCTCGCGTCCGCAATCACTTACTGATGAAGCAACAGGCGGACTGGCTGCGCTCCGCATCGCGGACTGACCCGCTCACTGGTCTAGCCAACCGCCGGTTCGCGGTGGAACAACTGGAACGAGAATGGCGACGCTCGCTGCGTTCTGGCGATCACTTCGCTGTGGTCATGGTGGACATCGATAACTTCAAACTGTTCAACGACACGGCTGGCCACCTCGCGGGTGACGACTGCTTGATCGCCATCGCAGCGGCCATTGCTGGTACCGCTCGCGAAAAGATTGATGTGATTTCTCGTTGGGGTGGCGAGGAGTTTCTGCTGGTGTTGCCGGATGCCGATTTGGCGGGGGCCGGAATCGTGGCGCAACGCATGATCGACAACGTTCGGGCCTTGCACTGGCCCCATCCCGATCCCGACATTGATTTTGTGACGGTCAGTGCTGGCGGCACTGCGGCGATCGCGCAGTCGGACTCATCTTGGAACGAACTGGTTTCCCGCGCTGATACTGCCCTGTACCGGGCAAAGGCCGCAGGCCGTGATCGCATCGAGATCATCGATTGAGACACGATGGTTGGGCTGTTTTTCGTGCTGGCGGACGACAGTTATCCTGAGCAGGGCCGTCAAGCAGGCCCCGTTGGAGTTGGGTGGCATGAAGTTTCGTGGTGTAGTTCTCATTGCAGCGGCCGGATTGGTGGCTACGGCTTGTTCCAGTGGCGCGGAGGAGTCGGACGGCGCCAGCGGCTCGGACACCGCTGATACCCCGGTCGCATCCCCGACGCCGACCCCGGAGCCGCCGCCGGAGTTGCCCCGCGGTGGCCGTGAGGTTTTTCCTGATTACCGGCTGGTGGGCTACTCCGGCTACAAGAACGACCCGAACCGGGATCTCGGGCGGCTCACCGGAGATCTTGACGAAGTCTGCAAGGAGATCACGAAAGTTGGCCGCGACTACAAGGACGGCCGTAAGTTACTCCCGGTCTACGAGATGATCTCCGTTGTTGTGCATGCCACGCCTAAGAAGAACGGTCTGTACCGCACCCGCCGACCTAAGTCTGAGGTGCGGGAATACTTGGAAGCCGCTCGCCGCTGCAAGGGGATATTGCTGCTGAATATCCAGCCCGGTCGATCGGAGTTTCTGCCGGAGATGGAGCACTTCGAGGAGTTCCTGCGTGAGCCTGATGTCGGCGTAGCGCTGGACCCAGAGTGGGCGATGGATCCGGGTGAAATCCCTAATCGGGATTTAGGGCGGACCGACGGGCCGGAACTCAACGAGTCGGCGAAGTACCTCGCCAACTTAGTGGCTGAGGAGAACCTGCCGGAAAAGGTGATGGTCTTCCATCAGTTCAACTTTGGCGCTGTCGAAAAGCTCAAAGGCCTCAAGAAGCAAGAGGGAGTGGCACTCATTCGTTCCATCGACGGTCTGGGCGGGCCCGAGTCGAAGGCTCAGGTGTACGACACCCTTGTTGAGGGTATGCCCAAATACATTCACCCCGGATTCAAACTGTTCTACAAGGAAGACACGAGTCCACCTTGGGGTAGCCGACTGATGACACCCGAAGAAGTCATGGCGCTGAAACCGACACCGGAGTACATCCTCTACGAATAGATCTCCGGTCAACAGTCGCTCTCGGGACGCTGCTCGGTAGTCCGCCGACGGTCGTCGAGGTTAGCGGCTGATCCTGCCGATGAGCGGGCTGACGCTCGATCCAGCCGATAGGTTGGGGTTCGGAGGTAGCAGGCATGACTCGTGATGATCTAGGCCGCGTGATTGTGGCGACTGCAGCAGACATTGATGACGTTCCCTGGGAGAGCAATGCTCCCGGCGTAGACCACAAAGTGCTGTGGCGTTCAGGAGACACCACTTTGGGGTTGATGCGAGTCGCAGCGGGTGCCGAAAACTTGGAACACAGTCACCACGCGGCCCATCACCACATCTTGGTGTTGTCAGGTGAATGCACCATGCTGGGCAAACGAGTAGGGCCAGGTTCCTACGTCTACATCCCGCCGACGGTGCCCCATTCGGTGACGGAACCATCCGAAGATGGCTGCACGTTCTTCTACACCTACCGGCCGCTGGAACATGCGGCCGATCCGTTCCCGATGAGCGAGGACCACGGTGATCCGGTCTAGCGGGTAACTGCTTGGGCAGTGCCGCGCCAGCTTTGCCGGGATCGGCGCTAGCGGGGAAAATCACGTGGTGTCGTGCCCAGAAACTTGGTCACCGGTGACGCACACTTTTCTTATGGCCCGCAACGAACCTAGTTCCCCGAGACTCGCTGATCGATTGTCAAACCGACAACTACCGCGACCGGTTTATGCGGTGTTGGGCGCGGCCATCGCACTGCGCGACACGGGACCGGAACGTGCCCGCTCGGGTGCTGATCGGTTGGCCAGCGAAGTCCAAGAGTTGCCAGCCGAAGTTGCCGTGGGTGTTCGTGGCGGAGTGGCTAGCGCGAAGGCGGTAGCGGCTGACGCGGTAGGACAGATGTCCGGTGTTTTGTCGGCGTTGCGCGGTCGAACCGAAACTGGTTATGAGGATCTGGTTGACCGTGGTCACGATGCTGCGGTTTCCTATGCAGCCGAACGGGCGGTGCGCACCCGCGTTTCTCGGGTAGAGAACCGAGTGGCGCCGACAGCAGGTCGTGCGGCGGCGAGGGCGGCGGAATGGCAGCGGCGGTGGCAGGAGTCACCGAGGCGGCAGCGCGCGGCACAGGCGTACCAGCGGGCTCGGGAAGCTTCACGACGGGGCGCGGAGCGGTACGGTGAAATGACCACTCCGGTCATGGTTAACGACGTCAACTATCCGTCGGATTCCTGATCTTCGCCCGCGAGATCTTCGCCTGGCTGCGGGTTGCCAATGATCTTGTCTACATAGCACCAGCGCCACGCCTCGCCAGGAGTCACACTCCGCATGACCGGATGGCCGGTGCGACGGAAGTGGTCATCAGCATGTTTGCCCTCCGAGGAGTCGCAGCAGCCTACGTGACCGCAGTCCAGACACATTCGCAGATGCACCCATCGAGTTCCAGTGTCAAGGCATGCCGCGCAGGCCAACGGCTCCGGGGGTACCGGCAGACCAGTAGCGACGGCTAGGTGCCCGCAGCCGCCTGCCAGTTCATCGGGGGCGACCAAGTCTTCATCGCGAGCCGATCGGGAGAGATGGCTGAGATCCATCATCGCCTCTTCCACGTCGAGACGTTCGATCACTTCTCGCACGACTTCATCGGTGTAACGGCCGGAGTCACGTGCTCGCAAGACTTCATCGCGTTCGGCAACCAACATCTGCTGCCGCAATCTGACGAAGGCCTCGATTGGTGTCTCCTGAACGTTTCGCAAGGCCACCAATTCCCATGCTCCTTGACTGCGCTCATCGACACGTTGTCGAAGTCGTTGCAGCACGACCGGATCCTGATCGCCATCGTTGAGTTCCTCGAGTCGCCGCAAGCCGGCCTGGGTGATTTCGTCGACTAAGTTCGCGCGTTCTAGCGCCAGTTTTGCCGGATCTGGTGGCATGAGCCGCAACCGCTTCACCAGTCCGGGAAGCGTGAATCCTTGAATCAACAGTGAGGCCACCACCACACCGAACGCGGCGAAGACCAGTGTGTCCTTTTCCGGTACGTCACTGCCCAGAGTCAGCGCTGCCGCCAGGGTCACTACGCCGCGCATCCCGGCCCACGAGATCACTGTCCGTTCCCGGGCATCGGTGGGGTGTTCGCGAGTCAGCGGGGGAATTAGATTCGCGGCGAACACCCAAGCGAACCTGACGACGACGGTCGTCAGGTACACCCCGATGGACGCCAGCACCGCGACTCGAATCGTCTCCGGGTTTTGTCCCAGTCGCTGCAGCAATATCGGCAACTCCAGCCCAATCAACAGGAAGACGGAGTTCTCCAGTACAAAAGTGACAGTTGACCAGTTGGCGTCTGCGGTCAGTCGGGCCTTGCCGGACTGCACGGTGGGGGATTGATGACCGATCAGCAGGCCTGCGACCACTACCGCGATCACGCCAGAAGAGCCAATCGCTTCTGCCGGCAGATAAGCCACAAACGGGATTGCCAGCGACAATGTGCTGTCAATCGCTGGGTTGATGACTCGGTTGCGTATCGGCAGGTACAGGTAGGCAACCGCCAATCCCACCAAGATGCCGCCGACGGAAGCTAGCGCAAACGTCCACAACACCTGCCCCCACACCACAGTTCCGACCGAGAGTGCGGCTATCGCGGAGCGCAGCACAGTTAGTGAGGTGGCGTCATTGACCAATGACTCACCTTCCAGAATCTGCACAATCCCGGTGGGCATGCCAATCCGTCTAGCTACGGCCGTGGCCGCGACCGCATCGGGTGGGGCAACGATCGCCCCTAACGCGATACCGGCCGCAAATGGTAGGCCGGGAATTAGCCAGGTAGCGACAACTCCCACGATCAGCGCCGTTGCGATGACCAGTCCAACCGATAGCGAGGCGATACTAAATCGCTTGTTGTTGAAGTCGATGAAAGAAGTGCGGTAGGCCGCGCTATAGAGCAACGGTGGCAGGATGCCCAGCAACACAATCTCGGGGTTCAGATCTAGGTCGGGCACGGTTTCACTGAACGACGCGAGAATCCCCACCACAATCAGTAACAGCGGGGCGGGTACTCCGACGCGCGGCGATAGCGCGGCACATCCGATGACCACCAATAGGCCCAACAAAGTCCAGAGAGCGAAAGCCAACTCAGACTCGATGTGAAGTTCTATCGGCACGAGCGAAGACTAGTGGGCCGACCGGCAGGAAGTCATCCTTGTGGCCGGTGGCCTGGAAGTTAGGCGGGCAGCTGGCCCCGCAACACACTCACCTTGGAATGCGTGGGATCACCGTTCAGCGGCTCATCTGAAATGTCGACCACCGAGTATTGATCTAGATCTACTCCTGCCGGGATTGGCAGGACGCTGTCTTGGTCACCAGCAGCGATAGATCCAATCGAAAACATCTGCATAGTCTCTGGGTCGATAAGCCACACCTCGTAGTAGCCGTCGGTCGCCTCCAAGCCAGCAGTGGAAATTCCTAAGGTCTCGCCGGTGTCGGTCGATGCCACGGCTGCATTGCCAGTGCTGGCAGTATCTCTGCCACCTTCGGGCAGGGGCTGCAACGCGGTGGCAGAGGTAATCGAGGGCGTGGCACTGGGTTGTGCAATCGGGGCATCATTTTGGTTGACCGCCACACCCGTCATGGCCGCACCGCCGACGATCGCGCCGATCATCGCAGCTGCCGCCAGCGGCAACCAACCACGCCTAGTAGGGCCCGCTGTGTCGCTCGCTGACTGAGTAGTCGCCGAGGCAGCAGCACCTCCGGGAAGCGATCGCAGTCGAGGAGTGTGGGTGGCCTCCGCGATGGCAGTCCAGGTGGCCGGTGGCGGTGGCACCAACTCCTTCGGGCCGCTGCGCCCGATGTCGACGGTGCTACGGAATGATTCGTACTCAGTCCGGCACGTCTTGCACTCCTGCAGATGAGTCTGGTCTTGGTGACCTAACGTTTCCGGCTCCAGCGCTACCAGCGCTAAAGTCTCCGGATCACAATGCTGCATGAGTCACCTCCAGCCGGTCTCGCAACCTAGTTAATGATCTTCTGATGTGGCTCTTGACCGTACCGAGCGGTAGGTCAAGCTTGTGGGCTACTTGTTGGTGCGTGAGGTCCTGGTAGAAGGCCAACTGGATGATGCTGCGGGCAGGTTCACCCAACTCATCCAGTTCGTCGGCCAGCACCACCTGGTCCACAACCCGAGTCGGATCTGCGTTGGCGGTACCCACCGCAGGTCTAGTGTCGCCAATTTCAGCCACTGCCACTTCACGCTGTCGTGGAGTTCGGCGGTAGGAATCGGCGATCCTTCGCCGAGCGATTCCGGTCAGCCAGGCCGGTACATTTCCCATCTCGGGGTTGAAGCTTTCTCGACCATTCCAGGCCGAGATGAAGGTGTTCTGTGTGACGTCAGCAGCTTCGTCTGCATCACCCAGGGAGCGGTAAGCGATCGTATGGATCAGCGCCCCCCAGCGCTGGTAGGACTCTTCGAGAGCCGAGTGATCTCCGGAGACTAGGCGGTAGCCTAGCTGCTCCACATCCACATCGGTCACCCGCATAGTGTCCCATGCACCGGGGGGCGCTGCTTCCAGCAGCGTCGCAACGCTCACTGTTCTATCCGTCAGCTAACCTGAATCGGCAGCAACACGTTGTCAATCGCATGTGCGATCTGCTTGTTGCCCTTGTTGACGTCAGCCACAACCACCTTGGGGTTCTTCAGCTCCGGATCCTTGTCCTTCAACCGAATGACTGGAGCACTGCTGTGCTTTTTCTTGACCTTGACCTTGACGGTCCCGCCCTGTGCAGTCTCCAGCTTGGCGCCGTTGGACTTGAGAGCCTTCTTCGCCGTGATCGGCTTGCCCAGTACCACGTGGTAGAGCAGGACCGACTCCACGCCGTCGATGCCGACAGCCTCAGCAATAGTGTTCAGCGCTTTAGTGTCGCTCTTCACCTTGGTGCCGGAGATGGTGGTGGCCAGGTTCTTGAACGCCTTGTCGGTAGGGGCGAAGGCGGTCAACTTCACGGAACCGTCTGTGAGCACGCTCACGGCCGAATCCGGGTTGTCCGCAAGAACAGCAGTTACTGCGCCGTATAGGACGTCGAAGTCTTTATTATCCTGAATCACCGAGGCCAGGGGCGTGTCGCCCTTGGCCGCATTGGCTGGTACCGCCGCGGTTCCCAGGGTGGCAGCCAGAGCGACTGCGGACCCAGCCGCGAGCATTTTCGTTATGTTCATGGTTGTTCTCCTTTGTCTCCCACCCGCCGTCGGGGTGTACAACCATTACTTCGCGGCTAGTACCGGTTTTAGATGCACTAAATCTGCAGAAGTTTTGAATGATTTACGTGACCTGGGTCACTGGCCGGTGCTGGGCGAACGATGGGCAGCGGCCTAGTCGGGATCGAGACCGCGGGTCAGTTGGCTGGTGATCAACGGCCGGGACCGGTTTGGGTCGGGAGGCCGCTGCAATAGCAGCCTGCCAGCACAGCCACCGTACGACGAGGTTGACTGCCGCAGCCGAGGACAGCATCGCCGACGGGTGGGGTGTTGCGCTGTAGTTGTCCGATGACCGCTGTGATGTCGCAGACGCGTTCAGCGGACCGGTTTGAGATCGAATTCGGTGGTGGGCGCGGGTGCATCTTCGGCCAACTCGACGTCCCCGCGCGCGCGGGTCATGGCGGCGCGTGGGTTCAGCGCCCACTCTGGCGCGGTGAACAAATACCGCAGCTGCTTGCGTTGCACCCAGGTGTGCAACACCAACGCCACCAACACGATGAATCCGGTCACGGCTAGCGGGAACAGTGCCTGCACCCAGGCTGGTTCCAACGCCCCGGTGGCGTACAGCTGCAAACCCCACGAAATGAGGAAGAGCAACGGGAACTGCATTACGTAGATCGGCAGCGTGCGAGCACCGAGGTAGGAGCCCAACTCGCGCGGTGCCTCCCAACGGGTGGCGATGGTGGCCGCCATGATCGCGAAAATGATCCACCCGATGGATAGCGGCAGGAAGGTGTGCTGCCACAGTTCCGGAGTATTCAGCCGGTAGATACCCGCCGTGACCAGAGCGGAACCGAGCAGCAGCATCGTCGGCCAGTTGGCGCGTGCGGCGACCCAGGTGCCCCACTTCTTGTAGTGCACTCCTACGAGGAAGAAGACCAGGTTCAGCGTCATCATCGCCGCCAAGCTGCCGGGATGGATCGGATCCAGCACGCTTGCCAACACATCGTTGGTGAGCGGGCGGAAAATGTTCAATGCAGCGGCCGCAGCAACGACCAGCAACGGGGGTAGCCGGCGGGTGACCACCGCAATGACGAAGAACAGCAGCAGGGCGTACAGGTACCAGTAGCCGCTAGCTGCGAAGAGCAATGTGCCCGGCAGCGACGTGGTCGCTTCGATCGGAGTTTGTTGCAGGAAGAGGGTGGTGAGGCCGAGCAGGATGATGGTCCACAGCACATACAGGTAGCCCATTCCCCAGGTGCGCTGTCGGTTGCTGTCCCAACTGCGTTGCACGGCAGAAGAGGCCAGCATGCCGGATACGAAGAAGAAGACCGGCATCCGCAATGGTTCTAGCAGCGTGCCGATGTCGTTCCACACCCCAGCGACGGTCGAGTCGCCGGCCAGACCCGGCAGCAGCAAGGCGGCATGCATCAACACGACGAGAACGACGCTGAGGCCCTTGATTAGGTCGACCCAGGCCATGCGGCCGCTCAAACTTGTTGCCATAGCCCCTCCTACCCAGCAGCGCTGGGCCCTAATCAACTGTGTGAGCCATCTCACGGGTGGTGTGGTGCGAGCCAGCGCATCCGGATTTGCGGTCGAGTGCGGGATCGAATCAGAGTCTCATACGTCTCGGCGACGCAACAGAAATACGCCGATAAGTAATGCGACCGTTGCATACCCAAACATCAGCAGCAGTGACACCCAAGGATCGAACCCCGGAACTACTGGCTTGGTTTGCACGATGCGTAGCCCCGCGATGACTGGCAAGTAGGGATTGATTTCAGCTTGCCACTCTTCCGGGAGGAAGTTGACCAGTAATGGCAGCACGAGTAGCAGGCCGAACAGGGAGCTGATGGCACCGGCGGTGTGCCGCAGGACTGCCGCGAGCCCCAGCCCGAGCAGGGCGACTGCGACCAGAAAGAGCGAGGCGCCGATGATGGCCCGCAGGGTGTTGGGGCTGGCCAACGTATCTTGCACCTCAATAGGTCCTAGCATCCATTGGGTGAAGAAGAACGCGGCAAACATGGTTGCGGTGGCGACGACGAGACCGGCTACGCCGAGGACCAAGATCTTGGCCAGCAGTACCCGCGGTCGGCGGGGGATCGCGGCCATCGTGGCTCGGATACTGCCGCTGCTGTACTCACTGGACAGCACCAGCACTCCCAGCGCGCCGAGGACCAGTTGGCCGAAGAAAATCCCCCCTAGCGACTGAGCGGTGGGGTCGAAGACTGCTCGGCGCAACGGACTGAAGTCATCCCATCGCAACGTGGTGCCGTAGGCCGCGATTCCGCCGAAGGCCACCACAATGACGAAGGACAACAGCAGCGACCACTTCGTGGAACGCAGACTGATGAACTTGCGCCACTCGGCCCGAATCCCTCGCGACAGGTCCGAAAAGAAGGGTGTGCGTTTCTTGGCCGGGGCTTCCCCAGCTGTAGCTACCCGGGTGTGGGTGTCATCATGCGTGGCCGGCGGTGGCTCCGGGGCTGTCGTTGACGGCGCCGTTTCGGCCGCTGAGTTGGATGGCGGCTCGTCGAGGGAAGTGGCGGTGGTCGGGCCAGTGCTGTCAGCGCTGGATAGCGTCTGGCCGTGGTAGACCACATCGCCAGACGTCAACGACATGAACGCCTCTTCCAGTGACGGCGTCTGGGTGCTGAGTTGGGTCAACGGAATCTGCGCGGCTAAGGCCCGCTGGCCAATCTCAGCAGCCGTCAGACCGCTCACCAGCAGGGTGCCATTCGGTTGTTCTTCGACCTCCGCTTCCGCAAGAGCAGCCGTCATCTCGGTAGTTTGATCGGAGCTGACCAGCACCTTCGCCCCGCCGGCCGAGGCGACGAACTCAGTCACCGTAGTGTCGGCAATGAGTCGACCTCGCCCGATAACGACGAGTTGATCTGCGGTCATCGACATTTCCGTCATGAGGTGACTGGAAACGAGAATGGTCCGGCCTTCCGCCGCCAGTCCTCGTAGCAAAGTGCGCACCCAGATGATGCCCTCCGGATCGAGGCCGTTGACCGGTTCGTCCAAGATCAAAATAGGTGGATCACCCAACAGTGCGGTAGCGATCCCTAGCCGCTGACCCATGCCGAGCGAGAAACCGCCGGCACGGCGACCCGCTACCGATTCCAATCCGACGAACTCGATCACTTCGTCAACTCGCCTGCGGTTGATGCCGTTGCTGGCGGCCAGAAAGCGCAGGTGGTTGGCGGCAGTGCGACCCGGGTGGACCGATCGGGCTTCCAAGAGGGAACCCACCTGGGTGAGTGGGAGTTGTTCGTCGACATAGCGACGGCCATTGACTCGCACGAACCCGGTGTCGGGTCGATCCAGTCCCAGGATCATCCGCATCGTGGTGGATTTTCCGGAACCATTAGGTCCAAGGAATCCGGTCACCTGCCCGCTGGGCACAGTGAAACTCAAATTCGCAACAGCGGCAGTATCCCCGTAGTGCTTACTGACCCCGACGATTTCAATCATGAGCTTGTCCTCCCCAACAGCCAATAGTCGATCACAGCGGTGGCACCCGGTCGAACCAGGGTCGGGCCTCTTCCAGTTCCCGCGCTAGTTGCAGCAGAAGTGCCTCTTGCCCCAAGTCTGCGGTGAACTGCGTACCGATTGGTAGGCCGGTGTCGTTCCAGAACAATGGCACGCTCATGGCGGGTCGACCGGTGAGGTTGGCGGTCTCCGTGTTGGGGTTGGGTGCCATGAGTTGCTCCGACAGTTGCGCGAGCAGCGTGCGATACAGCGGATTCGTGGCAGGGCCACTGATACTGGCGAGTCGACGCAACGCGCCCAGCCCGGTGCGTTCGATACCGCTCAAATTTAATTCTCCGATCTTGACCGGCGGAATCGCGGTCGTGGCGGTCATATGAAGGTCTAGGCCGCTCATTTGCGTAGCCATCGAGCGGGCGAAGCGATCCCGAACTGCAAGTGCGGCTTCGAGGTCTTGCGCTGACAGCACCTGACCCAACCGGTAGGCGAACCAGGTGGCGGGCTCGAACATGTTGGCCTTGGGTTCACGTCCGGTCTTGCTGGTAGTAGCGGCCACGTCTTGGGCGATGGAAGCCACCGTGATGGTCAGGAATGCGGCTAACAGTTCCTCCCGATCGAACTGCAGATCCACCTCTTCTACCTTGTGACCCAGATCGGTCAACAGCGCAACGGCATCCTCGATGGCGGCCAGATTATCTGCGTGGATTTCGCCAGCAAGTTGGGCTCGTCGGCTGACCCCGATCCGCAACCGTTTCACTCGTCGTTGCATGGCAGCAACAAAACTGCGCGGGCCAGGTGGCTCCGCGTAGGGAGCACCTGGATCAACCCCGCGACCGACGTCCAGCAGGAGTGCGCTGTCACGCACGGACCGAGTGAGTGCGTGGGGGATGGCCAGACCGTTCCAGCCTTCGCCGATATCCGGGCCGGTGGGCATCCGGCCGCGACTGGGCTTGAGGCCGAACAGCCCGCAGTGTGACGAGGGGATGCGGATGGACCCGCCACCATCGCCACCGTGTCCCACCGGAACCACACCGCCGGCGACCGCAGCCCCCGTACCCCCCGAAGATCCACCGGGGGTGTAGTCGGTGTTCCACGGGTTGCGGGTGGGGCCGTGCAGTTCGGGCTCGGTAACTCCCACCATCCCGAACTCGGGGCAGTTGGTTTTGGCAAGGAAGACCGCGCCTGCCGCCCGGTAGCGACCAAGTAACGTCGAGTCGTTCTTGGGCACCCAGTCAACGAGGGAGCGCGAGCCCATAGTGCAGCGGACTCCGGCAAGCGTGCCATCCATGTCCTTGACGACCATGGGGATGCCGTGGAGTGGTCCGCTGGGCAATCCGTCTCGAACGTCGCGCCGCGCAGCACCGGACAGATCCAACACCGCCGCATTGAGGGTCGGGTTCACTCGACGCAGTCGTCGGGCTGCCACGTCAACCAGTTCGCTAGCGGTGAAGTCCCCGGACGCAATGCCAGCGATCATCGCCGTAGCATCTAGCGAGCGGTACTCGGTGAAATCCATCAAGATCACCTTCCGGCCCAAGTAGACCATGACAGGCTCTGGCAGGACAGTCGTAGCGACTGGGGCGACAGCGGTAGCGGGTCTGTTGGCGCGACCGACGCGGTGACCTTGCTAAAAGACAAGTGCGGCGGTGATGATGATTCCGCCTGCGAGCAAGACCGCAACTAGTTCCACCAGAATGCTGATCCCAGCAGCAGTGAGTGCACACTTGGTGGCAGGGATCGCTTGCCGCAGCGAGCGAGTGCGCAGCAGTTCCACCAGCACCACACCCAGCACGAATCCAATCAACAGCCCGACAATCGGGATAACGAAAAATCCGATCAGCCCCAGCAGGCCGCCGATGAATAAGGCGACGTTGTCGACGTCGCCGCTGACGGCTCGGGCGGGAATTAGGTATTTCAGTCCCACGCCCGCCACCAAAATGATCAGCGCGACGATTGCCGCAACGGTGATGGGAGTTTGTTGCGCCCATAGCGCGTAGCCGATGGCGCCGACAGCAACGAACAGCGATCCCGGCAGGATCGGAAATACGGTACCGATAAGCCCCAGAACAACTGCTGCGCCGAGGAGGACCCCCGCTAGCAGTTCCACGAACTACGGCTGCAGCAGTAAGTGCGATTCGTCGACGATCTCGTCAGCAAGCGGCTGCAGTGCGGTCGAGTGCTCGGTGTAGTGATGGGCGCAGAACTGCAGCGCCGATCCGGTCTTGAGCCGAACCAGCACGTAAGCTTGGGCGCCACATCGGTCGCACCGATCTTGCATGCCCAACTGAGCGGGAGCGGTAACAGTAGTCATTCCCTTCACCTCCAGGACTCCAGTCTGACACTGGTTTTGGTTAGGTGCAGCCACCGTGAGCCGCGGTTCGCCGAGGGCGTAGTCGAGTGATATCCGGAAGCCGGATGAATTCCCTGACCTGATCGAGGTAGGGCGGGCGACCAGTCTGGCTCATCGGTCCTGAGTACTTAGGGTTCGGTGAGTGCGGCGACCGGAGCGCCTGTCGGTCGGTGCAGATGTCGCCGCTTAGGCTTAGCGATGACATCAACTAGTGGAGGACACCGTGCCCGACAGCACCGCCGCAGCCAAAAAGCGCGGTTCTGGGTCCCGTGCCAAGAAAGCCACCGGGGGCTACTCCGCTAAGCAACTGCGGGTCTTAGAGGGGTTGGACGCCGTCCGCAAGCGTCCCGGCATGTACATCGGGTCGACCGACGGTCGTGGTCTGATGCACTGTCTGTGGGAGATTCTCGACAACTCTGTCGATGAGGCGTTGGGCGGTTGGTGTACCGAGATCGAGGTGCACTTGTTCCCCGACGGTTCGGTCGAAGTTCGCGACGACGGGCGCGGGATCCCGGTGGACAAAGAGCCAAAGACCCGGATGACCGGTGTGGAAGTGGTGATGACCAAACTGCACGCTGGTGGCAAGTTCGGCGATGGCTCATATGCCGCCTCTGGCGGTTTACACGGCGTTGGAGCTTCGGTAGTCAACGCGCTGTCGGAACGGCTCGATGTTGAGGTAGACCGTGACCGCCGAATCCACGTCATCTCTTTCCGCCGCGGCGTTCCTGGCCTATTCGATGGTGATGGGCCGGATGCTGAGTTCAAGAAAAAGGCTGGTCTGCAGGACGGCGGTCGTTGTTCGCCGAAGAAAACCGGCACGCGGGTGCGCTGGTGGGCGGACCGCCAAATCTTCACCGCTGACGCCGGCTACGACCTCGACATCCTCCGCGCACGCATCCAACAGACCACCTTCCTCGTCCCCGGCGTGACTATCCGCCTGCTGGACGAGCGGAATCCCGAGGAGGTAGTGGACGAGTCATTTGCCCACCGAGGTGGGATCGTGGACTACGTCGACCACCTCGCCGTGGGTGAGCCGGTCACCAACGTCGTGGAACTGCGCGGCTCGGATACTTTTACCGAAACGGTGCCAGTGCTGGATGACGCCGGTCATATGACACCGCAGGACGTGGAACGAGATCTGACCGTAGACGTCGCGTTGCGGTGGAGCAACGGGTACGACACAGTCTTGAAATCGTTCGTGAACATCATCGCTACCCCCAAGGGTGGAACGCATGTCACCGGCTTCGAGCGAGCATTGACCCGGACGTTCAACGAGCGGCTCAAATCGGCCAAGGTGTTGAAGTCGGGGGAAGACAACGTCACTAAAGACGACGTGCTGGAAGGTATTACCGCGGTGGTGTCGGTTCGACTAGCTGAGCCCCAGTTCGAAGGTCAGACCAAGGAGGTCTTGGGCACGCCAGCGGTTACCAAAATTGTGCAGAAAGTGGTGTCTGAGCAGTTGGCTGAGTGGATGCGCAAACCACCACGCGGCGACAAACAATCGGTGAAGTTGGCGCTGGAGAAAGTCGCCAACGCCATGCGGGCGCGGGTGTCGGCCCGGGCTACTCGGGATTTGCAGCGGCGCAAGAATGCGCTGGAGTCCTCCTCACTACCAGCGAAACTGGTGGACTGCCGCACCAGCAAAGTGGACGAGAGCGAGCTTTTCATCGTCGAGGGTGATAGCGCCTTGGGTACGGCCAAACTCGCACGGGAATCCGAGGGGCAGGCACTGCTGCCGATCCGCGGCAAGATCCTGAACGTTCAAAAAGCTTCGGTCGCCGACATGCTGAAGAACGCTGAATGTGCCGCCATCATTCAGGTCATCGGGGCTGGCTCCGGTCGCACCTTTGATATCGATCAGGTCCGCTACGGCAAGATCATCATGATGAGTGACGCCGATGTAGATGGCGCGCACATTCGGTGCCTGTTACTCACCTTGTTTTATCGCTACATGCGCCCGCTGCTGGAAGATGGCCGGGTGTACGCCGCGGTTCCGCCGCTGCATCGGATCGAAACGGTCGCAGCGGGTAAGCGCAACGGTGAGGTGATCTACACCTACAACGAGGATCAAATGCACGAAACGCTGCGCGATCTGGACAAGCGCAATGTTCGGGTGAAGGACCCAGTGCAGCGGTACAAGGGTTTGGGTGAAATGGACGCACGGCAGTTGCGGGAGACCACAATGAGTCGTCAATCCCGCACCCTGCGCCGAGTGCAGGTCGAGGACGCGGAAGCGGCCGAGGAGGTATTCCATCTGCTGATGGGCAACGACGTTGCTCCCCGCAAGGAGTTCTTGGTTACCTCATCGGAACAACTCGACCGCGAACGCATCGACGCCTAAGCGGCGAACTAGTCCTCGAACGGCTGCAACTGGCCATTGGTCACGTTGTAAATAGCACCGGCTACAGTCAGGTCGCTTGGTAAGTAGGGGTAGTTGCGAATCTTCACCAGATCACGAGCCAGCGCTTGCAGCTGGTCATCGATGGTTTTGATCTGCAAACTGCGGGTGTCCATGCCAGCGGCTTCGGTTAGCAGGTCATGAACTTCAGTCTCAGTCGCACTAGCCATCTTGCAGTTGGTGTGTGGCATCACTAACACCCGGGTCACCCCCAACAGGTAGACCGCCAGCACTAGCGTTTGCAGCACCTCATCGGTGACTTGCGCCCCCGCGTTGCGGATCACCTTCGCATCACCAGCCTGAAGCCCGGTGATCGCCAGCGGGTCAATGCGGGAATCCATGCAAGTGACGATCGCGAGTCCTTGGCCTGCGCGGGCAGGTAGGTCGCCCTGGCCGAAACTTGCTGCGTAAGAATCATTGCCGGTGATGACGTCGGCGAAGGTATCGCCGGGGAAGGTCGACATCAGTTCGATTCTCCACTCGAATGGCCGGGGAACACGCCCAGTTCTGGATTGATGATCGGAGCGGCGTTATTGACGGCCAAGGCAGCCTCACCGAACGCAATAGAGATCAGCGGCACCTTGCCGGGGTAGACCGCGATATCGCCGGCGGCAAAGACCCCTGGCAGGTTGGTGCGCATCTGCGTGTCAACCGTAATGTGGCGCTTCTCCAGCTCCAGGCCCCAGTCAGCGATCGGGCCAATGTTGGCGATGAAGCCAAGCGCTGCCACGACGGTTTGGGCAGGAAGCACCCGCACGCTGCCATCTTTCTTGCCGGTGACCTCTACTTCTTCCACCTGGCTCTCGCCGCGCAGCGCGGTGACCTCACATGGGGTGAGCAGTTCGATCCCCAAATCCCGCGCCTGATCCACCATCGCCGCATGCGCCCGGAACTGATCACGACGATGCACAACGGTCACGCTGCGGGCGATCGGATGCAGCATGTGCGCCCAGTCAAGCGCCGAGTCACCACCGCCGACAATCACAATGTCTTTATCCGCGTGTTCATCGGGCTTAGGAACGAAGAACACCAAACCGCGTTCCTCCCAGCCAGCCCCTGCCGGCAATGGGCGCGGTCGGAACGAGCCAATCCCGCCAGTGATACACAGCGCTTTGGTGGTGACGGTGGTGCCTTGGGTCGTAGTGATGGTGATCGGCCCGTCTTCCGGAGCCTTCAACTCCGCAGCCTGTTCACCCAACACGTACTGCGGGGAGAACTGATCGGCCTGCTCTTTGAGCTGTTCCACCAGAATTCGCCCGCGTACCGAGGGGAAACCGGCGACATCGAAAATATCTTTCTCCGGGTACATCGCGGTGATCTGACCACCCACTTCGGGTAGTGCGTCGATGACGGCGCTGGACCAGCCGCGGAAACCTGCGTAGTAGGCGCCATACAGGCCAGTGGGCCCGGCACCGATGATGGTGTAGTCGACCTCGATGGAACTCATATCAGACTGATTCCCTCCGGCTGGTTCCCCGGTAGCCACTTGATTCCACAGCCCAGCGCCGGCTGGTGGGGAAGCGGGACCTCGTCGCCACGCGTGATCCGGGCAATGGCATCACGCAAGGCATCGCCGGTCAGCGGCTTGCCATTCTTGGGCGACGATTCATCCAGGGCACCGCGATAGGCGAGTTTTCCGTCGGCATCGAAGACGAAGAAATCGGGTGTGCAGGCGGCGCCGAAGGCCATCGCTGCGGTTTGCTCGCGGTCCATCAGATACGGGAAGTCCCAACCGGACCGTTTTGCTTGGTCACGCGCACCCGAAACATCATCATCAGGGTAGTTCGCGAGATCGTTGGAGACGATAGCCACGAAGTTCACCCCAGCCGCGGCCGCTTCGGCGGCCAATCGGCCGAGTTCGGCTTCCACATGTTTGACATAAGGGCAGTGATTAGCGACGAAAGCCACTACGAGTGGTTCGTCACCGCGGTAAGCCGCCAGATCAACGGAGTTGCCGTCGAGATCCGGCAGGGTGGTGGCGGGAAGCGCAGTTCCCAGTTCGGTTTGTTGCGACTGAACAGCCATGGCTGACAACTTATCCCACCTAGGGCACTTCGGCCGGGAGCGGTGTCGCTGATCGGACAATTTGCCGCGAGAGGTGAGGTTTGCCGTGGGTACTCGCTACCGGCAATGGGTTGCTACCGCGCCCGATGTGGGCCGCCCGCGGCCAGAAAATGCCGCTGAGTCGTTGGCCGTTAGCCGGTTGCAGTGATGGGTTGGGCGCAGGCAGGGGTAGCGCCAGGCAGCATGCCGCGGTGCTCTGCGATCCAGCGGTAACATCGATCCGCGAGGATCGCTACGGGTGGCCATTCACCAACCCGGCCCAGAACCCGCCACGGCGCGCCCGCTGTCGCCAACATGGCCATGATCGCCTGACTACCGGAACGGATCGCACCGTCGGGCGTGACCCATTGAACTGCCTCAGTGCACTGCTGTTCGGTCAAGCCGAGGTCCCCGAGGTTTAGGCGTTGCCACGGCACGACCTGAGCAGTCGGGCGGATCCGACGAACAATGAAGGTGGCCGAGGTGGTGCAAAAACCACAATCGCCGTCAAAAACGAGCAAAGGCCTATGGTGCTCGGTCGACACTGGCCAAGTGGCGGAGGTCATGTGACGACCATCGCTATCGCGGCAAACTGGAGAAGGAAGGCGGCAATGGTGAAGCCGTGGAACACCTCGTGATAGCCGAACCATTCCGGGTGGGGATCGGGTCGTTTCCGGGCATATACGACGGCACCGATGGAGTACAGCACTCCGCCCGCTGCCATTAGTGCCACTATGACGGCACTGAATTGCTCGGCAATGGCCGGTAGGAAGAGCACCGACACCCAGCCCAACGCCAAATAAGAACTCACCACAAGCCAGCGTGGCGCACCCCACCAGATCACCCGCACGAGACTGCCGAGCAACGCGATACTCCACACCAGCAGCAGCATCGTTCGGCCGATCTGCTCATTGTCGAGCGCTACTGCAAACGGGGTATAGCTGCCAGCGATGAATAGATAGATATTGGCGTGGTCGAGTCGGTTCAGGGCGGCGCTGGTGCGTCGACCACCCGCCCCTAGGTGATAGCCGGCGCTCACACCGAAGAGCAAAACGGTGGTTGCGACATACACCGCGACTGCGAACCGCAGGCTCTGATCCGGGGTGAAAACTAGGAGGCCCAGACCCAGGAGGAAAGCCATCGGTGCGGCACCAAAATGCAGCCAGCCCCGCAACCGTGGTTTGACTGCCGTGCCGATCGAGGCGCGCAACCCCTCGATCTTGGCGCGGGGATCGACAGCGTCTAATCCACCTGCGCTGCCGTCATTGATAGCCATGGGAGAACGTTAGCCGCTATAGCCGACAGTGGCATAGTTACGGAATTCGCAACTAGCCTGGCGATAGTTGTTGCCAGAACACGGCGGGCTCCAGTTCGCGACCGCAGGACACCGACCGGGGCGAACCTTCCTGCCGCTGCAGCCGCAGCCGAGAGGTGGCTGCCCGACCATCGGCCAATCGCAGCGTGAGTTCCACTTCGTCAGTTCCCCGCTGGATCGAGCTAACCTCGCGAAGCGGTACGCCGGCTTGGGTGTGGGCGATGATTTCGGCCACCTGTCGTTGGGGGCTACGACCAACTCGGCCGCGCAACACATCGGCGCCAGGCGCAGCTCCGGCGAGGGCAGCAGTCAGCGATGTGGGGGAGAGCCGACCTAGCACCTCCCCGGTGCGCAGCACCAGCGCGGTCGGCGCGAAGCGATGCCCGCCCAAATGGGAGCACTCCCATAGCCGATCCTCATTGGGAAACTCCCGTAGTAGTGCTCGACCGAACTCAGCGCAGCAGGCATCTCGTTTGCCGTTGCTGCATAAAAAGATCGGATTTGTCGTGGTAGTTGGACCGTGCCAGACCCGGTCGTCCAGCGAATCCTGCCAGCCGATGACACCAGCCCGGCTGGTCACCGTGCTGCCGTCGACCTGCAAGGACCACCAGTGCCGCTCCTGGGACGCTTTGGTGCGGTCGGCCCGTCGGGCGAGCATGACCCGAGTTCCTTCCGGAGCACAGCGCGACCAAACTTCCGCTGGAAGCTGGCTATCGGACACTGCATCCCGACCCCATGCTCCCGGTTGCTCCAGAATCAAAATGTGCGATTCCGTCGGGGCGGTACCCGCCAACGGCTCGGCCCCGTTGGCACGCGAGCAACGCGTGGCCACGTCGCTCATGCGAAACGGCCGCCCACCCGAGCAACGTTTTTGGTCGCGGGCGTGCCGGTGCCATCGCGGCGAGGGTCGGCCTCCGGTAGCGGCGCAGCTGCGCCTCGGGCAGTGGCCGCACGTGCCGGACCAGGCCCAGCCCAACCGACCTGCAGTCGATCCTCACCGGAACGGAACTTGTGGCAGCGAACGCCACCGGTTGCCCGTCCCTTGCTCGGGTAGGCCGACAGCGGCGTTACCTTCACCGTGCCGGGAGTAGTGCCGGGCAAGGCATCAGCGGATCCCGCCACAGTCACCACTTCGGCATCGTCTGAGGCGGTGACGGCTGCGAAGAACACCACTTCGTCCGCTGCGGCCAGTTTGATGCCGTTCATGCCACCTGCCGCTCGCCCCTGCGGCCGCACGGCTTTGGCCGGAAAACGCAATAGTTGCCCGGCAGCCGTAATGAACACCATGTCGTCATCATCACCGACAACCGGGGTGGCGCCGACGACGGCATCACCGTCAGCCAGGTTGATGATTTGCCATTCCGATTTCGCCAAGTCTTCGATCTCGACCCGTTTCACCACGCCCTGCTGGGTGCCGATGGCGATGGTGCTGCCCGGGACGGCCAGGCCGATCACAGAGACATTCTTGGGAAGTTCGAGGAGCGAAGTGATCGAACTGCCCCCGGACAAGGCCGGCGCGTTGGCGCTGTCGGGCAATGTTGGGAGGTCGATGACGTTGATCGGATGTGCCGCACCGTCGGAGGTCAGCAAGCAGACCCGACCGCGGACTGTCGAGGTCACCGCCGCCACAATGCTGTCGTGACTGGCGCGCTTGCCTTCGGTGGACAGTGGTTCGGTGTTGGTGGTGCGAGCCAGCAGTCCGGAGCTGGACATCAGTGCCCAGCAGGGGCCGTCGGGGACTTCCAGATCGGCGGTCGGCAACTCCGCTTCGGCTGATTCCAGCAGCACCGTACGACGTTCATCCGCGTGGCGGTCAGCCACCTCAGCCAACTCCGCGGACACCACTTTCTGCAGAGTCTTGGGGTTCTCCAAGATCTCAGTGAGGGCCTCGATGCGTTCCTTAAGTTCCTCTGCTTCCGCTTCCAGTTCCAGCCGAGAGAACTTGGTGAGGCGGCGCAGCGGCATCTCCAGGATGTAGTTGGTCTGCGCTTCGGACAGATCGAAAGCGGTCATCAACCGTTGGCGAGCCATGGCGGTGTCATCGCTGCCACGGATGATCGCGATGACTTCGTCGATATCCAGAATCGCAATCAGCAGACCCTCGACTAAGTGGAGTCGTTCCTGGGCCCGTGCCCGCCGGTACTCCGAGCGACGGGTCACCACCTCTAGCCGGTGGTCCAGGAAGACCTGCAGCAATTCTTTAAGTCCCAGCGTGCGCGGCTGACCGTCGACGAGGGCAACGTTGTTGATGGAGAACTGCTCCTCGATCGGGGTGAGTTTATACAACTGGACCAAGACCGCGTCGGGGTTGAAACCAGATTTGATCTCGACAATCAGCCGCAGGCCGTGGTCTGCATCGGTCAGATCAACCAGATTCGCGATGCCGGTCAACTTCTTGTCGCGGACGAGGTCGCGGATGCGTTCCACCACCCGTTCCGGTCCCACACCATAGGGCAGTGAGTGGATCACGATGCCCTGCCGGCGAGCAGACACCTGCTCCACCGTGGTTTGGGCCCGCATTTTGAACGAGCCCTTTCCGGTCTCGTAGGCCTTCCGGACACCGTCCAAGCCAACAACTAGCCCACCAGTGGGGAGATCGGGACCCAAAACGAAGCGGTTCAGGTCAGCCACTGAGGCTCGGGGATGCTTCAGCAGATGGCGGGCAGCTGCGACCACCTCACCGAGATTGTGGGGAGCCATGTTGGTAGCCATGCCCACTGCGATCCCGGCCGCCCCGTTCACCAACAGATTGGGAATCGCGGACGGCAGTACCTGCGGCTCGGTCTCGCGACCGTCGTAGTTACTGACCAGATCTACGACGTCTTCGTCCAACGATGCGGTCATATCCAGTGCGGGTGCGGCGAGTCGGCACTCGGTATATCGCATGGCAGCGGGCCCATCATCGGGTGAGCCAAAGTTGCCGTGACCGTCCACCATGGGCAGCCGCAGGCTGAAGGGTTGCGCCATCCGCACTAGTGCGTCGTAGATGGCGCTATCCCCGTGTGGATGAAGCCGACCCATCACCTCTCCCACGACGCGAGCGGATTTCACGTGGCCGCGGTCTGGCCGCAGACCCATCTGGGCCATCTGGAACAAGATCCGCCGTTGCACCGGTTTGAGGCCGTCGCGGGCGTCGGGAAGCGCTCGGGAGTAGATCACCGAGTAGGCGTACTCCAGGAATGACCCCTGCATCTCTTGGGCGACGTCAATATCGACGATTCGCTCCATGACCGCTGGTGCTGGCTCCCGCGTGCGTGGCATCGGCCCTCCTTTTGGCTGCAGCAACAGAGTAGGCGGCTTCAGCGTGTGTGCCGACCACCACCTCGCTAGCGTGTGGGTGTGACTGCAGCTGACCAGCCGGAAGATTACCCCGGCGACTGGGAGGTGGACGTCTTACTGGGTGACGGCAGCGTGTGTCATTTGCGGCCGGTATTACCCGACGACGACGAACTACTGCGGGAATTCCACACGCATTTGTCCAAGGAATCCATCTACTACCGCTACTTCTCGCCCTATCAGGAGCTACTGGACAAGGACATTGATCGACTGATTGCGGCAGATCATCATGATCGGATCGCCCTGATGGCCCTCGTCGGCGGGCACATTATCGGAGTGGCGCAGCTGGACCGGGTGTCAGGTACTGACGGCGAGGTGGCTTTCACGGTCCGGGACGACTACCAAAGTCGGGGTTTGGGTTCGATCCTGCTGGAGCATCTGGCCTTTGCCGCCCGAGAGGAGGGTATTCGTCGGTTCGTCGCTGAGGTCTTGCCCGGAAACCGCAAGATGGCGGCCACCTTCAGTCGAGCGGGCTACACAGTCGCGCAAGAACTGGACGAGGGCATAGTGAAACTTGCCTTCGAGATTGAGCCAAATCGAGAGATCGCCGCGATCCGACATCGTCGAGAAGCCCGCGCCGATGCCCGGTCAGCGTGGCGACTGCTGAATCCGCGGGGGATCGCGATCATTGGCGCCTCCCAGCGAGAAGAGTCAATGGGCGGGAAACTGGTGCACACGTTGGTGGCCGGCGGCTACCGCGGACGGATCTTTCCCATTCATCCCGAAGCCGGTGTAGTGGCCGGCCTACCGGCCTTTCGAACAGTGGCGGATGCTCCCGGTCCGGTGGATCTAGCCATTGTGGCGGTTCCTGCCGATCTCGTCGACGATCTGATCCCGGAAATTGCTGCTGCGGGGGCGCAGGGGGTAGTTGTGGTGAGCGCTGGCTTCGCTGAGACCGGGCAAGAGGGTGCCGACTATCAACGGGCTTTGCTGCGACTCGTTCGTGGCGAGGGGATGCGACTGGTAGGTCCGAGTTCCCTCGGCCTGATCAACAACGATCCTCGCGTACAGCTGCAGGCCAGTTTCGCCGAGACACAGCCGCCGCGCGGTCCGCTCGCGCTCTACACCCAGTCCGCGCCCTTGTCGATTGGGGTACTGAATCGTCTTGCCCAGCGCCGGCTGGGAATCGCTTCGTGTGTGGCAACCGGAAATCGCGCTGATCTGGGGGCTGATGAACTGCTGCAGATGTGGCGTGACGATAGTCAAGTTCGCGTGGTTCTGTTGTATCTGGAGCGAATGGCGGACCCCAACAAGTTTTTGCGGTTGGTGCGGGCAGTGGCGGCGGAAAAACCGGTCGTCGTGGTTCGGTCAGGCCGAGCCAGCAGAGCCTTCCCTACCGGCACCCAAAATGTTCGAACCTCGCTAAATCCAGCAGCGGCTGCAGATTTGTTGGCGTCCGCGGGAGTGATCGAAGCCAAAGATCTGGATCAGATGGTCGACCTAGCCGGGCTATTGGCATGTCAACCAGAGCCGACCAGCAAGCGTGTGACGGTAGTCGGTGATTCTTGGGAGCTGGTGAACCTAGTCGCTGACACCTGCGCAACCGCTGGATTGCAGGTGCAGCGGCAACGAGCAGTCAATCCGGGGTCGAACAGCGTTCCGCTCGTCGATGCGGTCCGGGATGCATTAGCGGAACCAAACGTCGGTTCACTCATGGTCGTGCATGTCAGTCCGGTGGGTGAAGATCCGCGTCCGTTGCAGGAAGCGTTGCTGCGGGAAGCGGAGGTGGCGACATCTCCGGTGTTGGCAGTGCTCCACAGCACGGCTGGCATCAATTCGATTCTGACGCCCGCAGGCTCTGATGCCAATTTCGGCTCGATTCCCACTTTCGCCATCATCCAAGAAGCGGTGGAGGTCTTAAAGCGAGTGGTTGATGCTGCTGAGACTCGCCGCGCGTCGGCAGGGATTGTGCCCGAGCGGGACGAAATCAATCGGGAGCGTTCTCGCATCATCGTGCGAGAACGGCTCGAATCGATCAGGCCTCGGGAAAAGGGTGCCACGGTCAGTTTGGTGGGCACGCAACTGTCCGAACTGCTGGACTGCTACGGGATCGCACTTCTGCCCAGCATGGTCGTCGGTTCGGAGGATGAGGCCGAAGCTGCGGCCGACCAAGTGGGATGGCCAGTGACGTTACGCAGTACTAGCGTGCGACGCGAAGGGGGTATCGACGGCCAAGAAGCGAGGCGGTTCAACCTGGGAAGTGCGGCGACGTTGCGGCAAGCCTATCTCTCGCTCGTAGCCACCGTCCGGCAAGAGTCAGCGGCTCGAATGCTCGTTCAGGCCACACCCAAGTCCGGTATCGAAACGGTCGTGCGGTTGATCCGAGATCCGGTATTCGGTCCGGTGCTGGCCTTCGGCTCGGCTGGTTTAGTGGGAGAGGTCGTCGCTGATCGCAGCTATCACGTTGCTCCGATCAGCGACACTGCCGCAGGTAGGTTGATCCAGTCGCCGGACTCGGCTCAGTTGCTGGCGGGATACGGCGGGAGGCCGCCGGTGGATATGGCGGCGCTGCAGGAGTTGGTGTGTCGGGTGGGGCTGATGGGTCGTGACCTGCCGCAGTTACAGCGGCTAGATCTCAACCCAGTCGTGGCGGCCCCCTCGGGAGTTCAAGTTATCGGTGCGGCGGCTTGGTTGCGGGAACCAGACAGTGGCGATTCAGCGTTGGTGCGCCGACTGCCGCGAATGTGAGCTACTCATCCCCGCCACCCGGCCCTGCGAACGGTAGGCTTGCCGGGATGGATGCTCGCAGTCAACTTCGTCGTGACATTGAAAAATCTGGCTACTATCCAGATCTCGTCGACGACTCGCTCAAGACCGCGCTTGGAGATGAAGAGTTGGTGGACTTCGTCGTCCACCACGAGGCCACGTTTGATCGTGAAGAACTTCGCCGGCATGCGACCGTGCTAGCGCTGACCCCTACCAGGCTGATTCTGCAGCACACCGATGAGCACCCAGCTGACGACAACTACCCACAGCCTTACGCGACCTCGGTTACCGAGGCGGTGCGGCTTACCGCTGTTGCCTCAGTGGCGGTCACTCGGGTTGTCCCCGGGCCAGAACGGTACGCGCCTAATTCAGCGGCAGAGGCCGTGCTCACCATTGGTTGGGGGGCCGTGCAACGAATTGATCTGGAACCCGCCAGCTGCGGCGATCCGCAATGCGAGGCGGATCACGGTTACGCCGGAACGGCTGCCAGCGACGATTTGTCCCTACGTTTCTCAGCTGCTGGCGACGGACCTGATGCGGTGCAGCGGGCGTTGGCATTCGCTGAGGCGTTGTCACGGGCAACCGGCTGACGTGGCCATAGACCTATGCCGCCCGCGGTACGGCGACAGCAGTCTGGCCGATGTGCTGCCCAGTGTCTGTGATGGGCTTCGAGTCCCGCGTTGCTGGGATCATTTTGGGCTAGGGGAGAGTCGCCGGGTCGTGGTGATGGTGGTGGACGGTCTGGGTCACCAGCAGCTCCAGGCGCACGCTCAGATCGCACCGACGTTGGCGGCTGCCGACCGTGGCCCCATCACGACGGTATTTCCCAGTACCACTCCCACTGCGCTCACTAGTTTAGGAACTGGCCTGGCCCCCGGCGAGCATGGCTTGCTGGGAGCGGTCTTTCGCCTCGACGGTCAGCCGTTCGCCCCGTTGAGTTGGGGGCAGGATCCGCCGGCAACTACGATCCAGCCGGAGCCCACCTGGTGGGAGCGGGCCGCACATGCCGGAGTGACGGTGCGGGTGGTCAGTCCGCGGCAGCACCGATCTGGTGGCCTGACCGGTGCAGCTTTTCGAGGTGGTCGCTATATCGGAGCAGATGCGGTGGGGGAGCGAGTCGCAGAGATTGCTGCAGCGCTACGACTGGGAACCCGAGCATTGGTCTACGGCTACTGGGAAGGCCTCGACAAGGTGGGTCATGTGCATGGTGTGCACTCCGAGCATTACCGAGCAGAGCTAGCGGCCGTGGAGCATTTCGTAACTGCCGTGGCACAGGAACTTCCTGCGGGCGGTCGACTCATCGTCACCGCTGATCACGGCATGGTGGATTGCGACTCAGCAGTGGACGTTGACACGAATGACTTCATGGCCGGGGTCACGCTGCTGGCAGGGGAGCCGCGGATGCGGCAGGTGTTCACTGAAGCAAGTCAGGCTGGGTCAGTAGCGGAGCGCTGGGCGAATCACCTGCAGGATCACGCCGAGGTGGTGTTGCGGGATCAGGCGATCGCAGCCGGTTGGTTCGGCACCGTCTCGGATCATCACCGGCAACGCATCGGTGATGTGCTGGCGGTGGCGCGGGGTAACAGCAAGCTCACGGCCCCGACCCGGGATGGCCGAATCTCCGGATTGCGGGGGCAACACGGCGCGCTTACTGAGGCAGAGATGCTGGTGCCGTTAGCAGTATTCGACGGCTAGCCGAGGCGGTTGGGCCTCGGAGTCACGGGGACCTCGCTGGCAACCGCGCTAGTTGTCGTCAGCAGGAGAGCCGAAAAGTACTTCATCCCAACGTGGGCTGTCTGACTCTGCGGCTGGAGCAGCAGCGGGACGTTGCTGGCTGGCAGGCTCGGTTGGTTGCGGGGCCGATTCGGCGGGCCGCGGTTGTTCGCCAGCGTTTCGGCCGGCAGGGTGATTACTCACTGCTGTGGACCGGGGAGTGTCGTCATCGGGCACCCGCAGTAGCCGGGGCCGCTGCGGCTCGGCTGGGTCCTCATTGAACCAATGCGCCTCGTCATCCTGAGCCACCAACGACATTGCCGCCACATCGAACTGCCAGGTGGCGACCCGATCGCCCTTCCCCGACGGGTAGGCCATGAGTACGGTCCATTCGCCGTCCTCACGTCGCCAGGCATCCCAACGCACCGTGTCTGGGTCGATTCCCCGATCCGACAGTCGACGCTCGGTCAACTCGCCTAGAGTCGGGGCTTCCTCGGTGCGTCCCACCTGACATTTCTGCGCCTGCTGGGCGACCCAACTACGCTCCTGCAAGATCGGGGCCGCAAAGGCTTCTACGCGATCCACCGTCCAGCCAGAAAACTCAGCGACCTCCGCTGGCGTGGCACCAGCACGCAAGCGTGCCTGAATCTCTTTGGCGCCGATCGGCCCGTCGACCGCCGCTAACTGTGCGCGACCACTGCGCACCGCCGAGCGCAGTCGCTCGTCGATGGCAAGCCGGAATCGATCACCCTGCGGTGAGGACAAAATCAAGGCGGCACCGTCGTCAGACAGTCCCACGAAAGTCAGGTTGGACATTGGCCCCTCGCGCGTGTAGTTGGCACAAGCCTAGTCCGACGTGGTGAGCGTGGTTCGACGGGGCTGATCGGTGGTGCGAAGTGCCCGATAGCCGATGGTCGTGAGGATGAACAATCCCACCCCGCAACTCACCATAAGCAGGAAGCCTGCGTTGGCCGACACTTGATCAACGAGCGCGCCGGAGATGGTCGAGCCGAGCGCAAATCCCACTGCCAGCCCGGAAATGGTGAGTCCCAGTGCCTCGGTAATTCGACTCACCGGGACTGCCCGCTCAACCATTCCAGTGGTGGTGATCAGCACGGGAGCCACGGTTGACCCGGCAAGAAATGACAACAATGCCAACCACCAGACGTCCGCCACCCAAATCAGCGGTAGCCCTACGGCAGCGAGCAGGGTGGCGGCCAGCAGCGTTTGGCTGCGTAACGTGATCAGCGGTGGCCGGGCACCCAGCACGAGACCCGCGATGAGACTGCCGCCGGCATAGAGCGCGAGCACGACACCGGTGGCGCCTTCTTGGCCAAGTTCGCGGGTGAACGCGACGGTTGTCACCTCGAAGGCGCCAAACACACCGCCCAGCAGCACCATGATCCCCAGCATGATGGTGAGCGCCAACGACCACATGCGTTCCGGTTTGGCTTGAGCCGACACTCGATGCGGTGCTGGTTGGGTGCCGCGTTGCCCAACCAGCCAAAGCGATCCAATCAGCAGCAGGACAACAGTTGCCGTCATGGCAACTGGCTCGCCAAACCACAGCGCGATGCTCACGACCAGCAACGGCCCCACGATGAACACCAACTCGTCCACGACTGCCTCAAGCGCAAAGGCGGACGACAACTGTGGACTCCCGGACAGCAGCGCCGCCCAGCGGGCGCGGACGAGCGATCCGATATGGGGGCTGCAGGCGCCCGAAATCCCAGCGAGAACGAATTGAACTACGAGCGACCAGCCCAGGATGACCGACACGGTGAACAGCGCCAGACCGATGGCCTCCGCCACAATGAGCCAAGGAATCGTGGCTGATTGCCCCACTCGATCCACCCAACGAAGCCCCAGTGGCGAGACGAACGCTTGCGCTAATGCGAAGGTGGCAGTCAGCATCCCAGCGGTCACGTAATCGCCGCCTTGGCCGGTAACGAGCAGGACGATCCCCAGCGAAATCATCGCGATGGGTAGTCGACCGATGAATCCAGCAGTAACGAAGCGCGCGGCACCGGGAATGCGCAGCAATTGCCGGTACTTGTCCACGAGCCGCAATCTATCGCGCAGCGAAACTACGCTGATCTCCGGAAGCCTGCGGTGCAGTGCGAAGCTGCGGGATTTCCCGCTCCGTGGTCCGCACCCAGAACTGCGTCGACCATCCGATGTGTACTTCCCCAGCAAGGGAACTACGCTGGCGCCGATGCGTACTCAAGATGTAGATGCCTTGCTGGTGCTGTCGTTCGGCGGTCCAGAGGGACAAGACGAGGTCATACCGTTTCTGCGACGGGTGGTCGCCGGACGGGGAGTCCCCGATGAGCGGCTGGAGGCAGTCGCAGAGCAATACCGCTATTTCGGTGGGGTCTCGCCGATCAATGAGGTGAACCGCGATTTGGTAGAGCGACTGACCGAGAACGCCCCTGTGGAGTGGCAGGGACAACAGGTGTATCTGGGCAACCGCAATAGTGAACCGTTCTTGGCCGACACCATGACCAAGATGGCCGCCGACGGGGTGCGTACTGCGGTGGTATTCCCAACCAGCGCCTTCTCTTCGTATTCCGGTTGTCGGCAGTACCGGGAAAACCTAGCCGCCGCCCTGGCAGAGTCCGGAGCGGATCTCGATCTCAAGATCGTGCCGAAGTTTCACGACCATCCAACGTTGCAGGAAATCTGGACTGAGCGACTAGCAGCGGCACTGCCTGGTAGTGAACCGGTGCGGGTGGTCTTCGTAACTCACTCGGTGCCGATCTCCGATTCGGTCAAGTACCGCCCACAACACGAAGCACTTGCCGAGCGAATCGCCACTGCGGCTGCTGCCGAAGCGGGAATGGCGGATTTGGATTGGCGGATGGCTTATCAATCACGCTCCGGGCCACCGCATCAGCCCTGGCTGGAGCCGGACATCGGCGAAGAGGTGACGGCAGCCGCCGAGGCGGGAGTTAAGCGACTGCTCGTGGTGCCGATAGGTTTCCTCTCCGACAACTTGGAAATCCGCTGGGACCTCGACGTCACCGCCGGAAAGCTTGCCGAGGAGTTGGGGGTGGCCTACCAGCGGGTAGAGCCGCCGCAGGATGATCCGCGCTTCATCGAGATGATCTATGACCTGATCGAGGAGGGTGACGGGATTCCCTGCCGAGTCGGCTGTTGCCCTAACCCGCGACAGGAGCTCCCCACGGTGGGGGAACAAGCGGATGACTGACGAGGCGTTAGCCCGGCTTGCGCTCGACATCGGGACCGAGGCAGCCGCGTTGCTCCTAGCGGGGTGGCAATATGTGGAGCCCGTAGACACAAAATCCACCCGACACGATCTAGTTACGCAGATGGACCGGGACAGCGAAAGCCTCATCAGGGAGCGGCTAGCGGCAATTAGGCCAGACGATGCGGTGTTGGGTGAAGAAGAAGGTCAAACCGGCGACACCGGGGAGTCCGGCATCCGCTGGGTAGTGGACCCGCTGGACGGTACGGTCAACTATTTTTACGGCCACCCCAACTGGGCAGTGTCCATCGCGGCAGAACGGGATGGTCAGATTGTTGCCGGGGCTGTCGTCGCTCCCGCCCTGCCTGAGACCTACCTCGCCTGGCGAGGAGGTGGTGCCTGGGATGTCACTGCAAAACAGCCGACGCGGTTGGCGGTATCTCGCGTCGCTGATCTGGCTGATGCGCTCGTAGGCACCGGCTTCGGCTATGACGCCGAACGTCGCGGACGACAGGGTCAAGTAGCCGCGCAGTTGCTACCGCAGGTGCGTGATCTGCGCCGGATTGGGGCGGCTGCGCTGGATTTGTGCTGGGTGGCGAACGGTCGATTGGATGCTCATTACGAATGTGGCTTGAACTACTGGGACTGGGCGGCCGGCGGTCTGATTATTGCTGAGGCTGGTGGAGTGACCCGCGATCTGGCCGGCGGAGCAGGGGGTACCGAGATGATGGTGACGGGGCCACCGGATCTGGCCAGTCAACTGGCTGCCGCGCTCGATCGACTGGGTGCGCGTAACTGTTTGTGAGGCAGCACCCGTAGTGCGTTCGGCGAGAGGTGGGCACCCTCAGTCGATGCGGCGTAGTTCCCGGTTGTACCAATCCGCGTTCTCCACGTATACCCGCATGGCAGGTTCATGAGCGCCGGCAGGAACGCGGTCGGGGAAGATCTTGGCAGGGACGCCAAGCGCCATAGCCCGTTCTGGCACCTCGGTGTCATTAGTGACCAGCGCCTGGGCACCGACCAAGGCTCCGGAGCGAATCACTGCCCGGTGCAGCACCACCGACCCGGAACCGATCAGGCAATCGTCCTCGACGGTGCACCCCTCCATGTGAACTCGATGGCCAACGACGCATCGATCGCCGACCACGGTGTCCAGTTCGTCGGTGCAGTGCAGCACTGAGCCATCCTGAATAGAGGTCTGCGCGCCGATGATGATCGCCCCACGGTCACCGCGGAGAACTGCCCCCGGCCAGATCGACGACTGCGGTCCGACGCGCACATCTCCGATCAAGACGGCGTCTGGGTGGACGAAGGCTGATGGGTCAATTTTGGGTTCTTGTTCGCCTAGCGCATAACGCGGCATATCCGTCTCCTGATGGTCGTTAAGTGTTGCGGAGTTCACAGTTCGGCATGTCGGCTGTGCGAGCACCGAGTATTTGGGGCAGAATACGCGGCGCATAGGCAGATAACTGCCCCTCGAAGATGAAAGTGAAGCGATGGCTACCGATTACGACGCCCCTCGCAAGACCGATGACGACAACGGCAACGAGAGCATCGAGGAACTGAAGTCCCGCCGCGGGGACCGGTCCACAGCGTCAGTTGACGTCGATGAGACCGAAGCCGCCGAGAACTTGGTGCTGCCGGGTGCCGACTTGTCCAAAGAGAGCATCGAAGTCCGGGTCGTTCCGAAACAGACCGACGAGTTCACCTGCTCCGAGTGCTTCCTCGTGCACCACCAAAGCCAGTTGGCTGATCCGGATGACATGATCTGCACGGACTGCCTCGGCTGAAAAATCAAGCCAGCGCTTCCGTTTCATCGCTCGGCGCTGTAGCGATTGCCACGCCACGAGTGATCCCGGTGTTAACTACGGCGGCCAAAACAGCCGCAGCGGCCGAGAAAGCCAGCACCTGGATAACTGGGGCCTCTAGATCTTCCGCCTCCGGCGGTGGATTTCCGGTGGCTGCTCGATAGCCTGCCTTCAGTGCCTCACTAGCGCCCCAGACGGCTACCGCCGCAATCACTGGGGTGGCGATCCGCATGACGCTCATTAGTTGTCCTCGTTCCCTACATTGCCAAGGGCGCCTTGAGGTGGGCGCGCCTCATCTAGTTCTACTGCCTCGCGCAGCACGGTGGCGAGTTTATCGGGGTCCTTGGCGGAAAACAGCCAGTACGGGTGAGGATCGTCGGGATCTGTCACCTCGACTATCACTGATGTGTCACATCGGGAGGTACGTAGCGCCAAGTGGGCTCGCGGATCGAGTCGGGTCGAACGGGCTTCGCGACTGAGTTCCGCATCCAGTGGCACGACTCGGCCCACCCAGCGTAATGGCAGTCTGGCCCGACCCACACGCAGCACTTGGTCGTCAACTTGCACTGCCAACTGGGTAGAGAGCAGCACTCCGGCGGCCAGTAGCGCTCCGGCTGCGGCCACTAGCCAACCAGCGCCGCTACCGAAGGCGTAGCCATACGCAATAGCAACCATGGCGACGAAGCCAAATACTGCCAGCCACAGCCACCAGCCTGGGAAGATGCGCTCACGATAACGCCGCTCCCGACCATCTTGGCCTTCCTGCCACTGCATGCTTGATCCTCGCATACCCTGAGGCGGTGTCCGATCCATCGACTTCCCCACCGGAACCGTTCGCAGCAGGGTCTCGACTCCCCAGCCACTATGGCCACTGCTACGGCTGCGGGTCCCATAACAGTGGCGGCCTACACATGGAGCTATCGGTCGGGCCTGATCGCACAGTGCTCGCTGAGTTTGAGGTGACTGCTGATCACCAAGGTGCACCCGGCCTCATCCACGGTGGCGTGTTAGCGGCTGCCTTCGATGAAGTCCTGGGTGCCCTGAGCTGGTTGCTGCAGACCCCGGCGGTGACGGCGCGGTTGGAAACTGATTTTCGTCGCCCAGTACCGGTGGGATCCCGAGTGCTGATGATGGCTGACGTCGAATCGCAAGATGGACGCAAAACGTGGCGTCGGGCGCTGGCCCGATCTACTGACGGCGTCGAACTGGCCAGTGCCCGGGCGCTATTTCTGCAAGTACCAGCGGATCACTTTCGCCGGCATGGCGGTGGTTTGCAGTCCTGGGAAGCGGCGGCGAAGCGGAGCGAGACATGAATGACCCCGTCGATGTATTGGTTCACCGTCTGGACCCGGAAGTCCCACTTCCTCGCCGGGCTCGTCCTGGTGACGCTGGATTGGACTTGGTCACTACCGAAGCGGCTCGGTTGGCTCCGGGGGAGCGGGGATTGTTACCCACCGGGATCGCCATTGCGTTGCCGGCGGGTTATGTCGCTTTCGTGGTGCCGCGGTCGGGGTTGGCTGTGCGACACGGGGTATCGCTAGTGAATTCACCCGGAACTGTGGATGCCGGTTATCGGGGCGAGATCAAGGTGAGCGTGATAAACCTGGACGGCACACATCCAGTTGAGTTTCAGCCCCTGGATCGCATTGCCCAGTTGGTGGTGCAACGGGTCGCTGACGTGCGGTTGCATGAGGTGACCAGTCTGCCGGGCAGTGATCGCTCCGAAGGCGGGTTTGGTTCGACGGGCATGGGTGACGGAAGGAGCCACGGCTGATGCTGGGTAGGAAGCGCAAGAAGGACAGTGCTGCGGAGACTGACGAGGATCAGTTCATCGAAGTTGACGATGGCGACTTCGAGGACACGGACTCAGAGGATGAATCGGAAGTGGAGTTAGCGGACGAATTCGACCGCAGCGAAGGTCCCTTTGATTTGGGCGAGGTCGAGGAGGAAGATGCCGCTACCGCGGAGCGGCTCGACCTGGGCGCCTTGCAGGTACCCCTCGCTGACGGACTTGAAGTTCGGGTTGAGGTAGACCCACAAACCCAGCAGCCGCTGGCCGTCACCTTGGTCTTGGGCGAAGGAGCCGTGCAGGTGCGGGTGTTCGCAGCCCCCAAATCGGGCGGCGGCTGGGCCGAAGCTCGTGGTGAACTTCGCTCGTCCATCTCCGGTGACGGCGGTGTGATAGACGAAGAATCGGGTACGTTTGGCACGGAACTACGCACCACCGCCTACCTCAAGGACGGTGACGGCAACGATCAGCCGCAGCGGATGCGTTTCATTGGCGTCGATGGGCCGCGTTGGATGGTGCAGGGTGTGCTCCTTGGTGATGGCACTGACCCCAGTCGCGCTGCCGGATTGGAAACCGTCTTTCGGTCACTGGTTGTGGCCCGTGGCGACGAACCCATGCCGCCTGGAAACCCGCTAGCCATCGAACTGCCCGAGCAGGTGCCCGAAGGGGCCGAAGTGCAGGAACCAGACGAAGACAGTGACGACTAACCAGTTCTAGCCGGGCCCGGCCGCCGACCAGGCGTCAGTGAGCGCCCGCCGGGCGTGATCAGCGAAAACTGCTCGATCGGCTGCAGGCTCATCTCGTGCCATCAGTGATAGGCCAGATCGAGGGAGGGCCGCAGCCCATTTCTGCGCCGCAATCTGTGGATGTAACGGATCGTTCGCCAACGCCACCACGCCAATGGGGTAGCGCAGTTGGGCAAGATGGGTGACGGTCAGGGCCGGCTGGCGACTTGTGGCTCGCAATTCCGTCGCCAGCAACTCGTCATCGAGGTTTCGCCAAGCGGCCGCGAGTTCGTTCACTACCCAGTCGGTTGGGTCAAGTTCAGCGAGCACAGCCTGCGAGCCACGGTGTGCGATGTCAGCAGCGGCACTGGCAGTCATGCTGGCCACCTCTTCTGGCGCCCCCAACCATGCCGGCAGACAGACGAGACCCGCGATGGCCTGTGGCGGTGCTTCGCTACTGGCGAGCAATGCGGCTGCAGCGTGTCCGCCGAGGGACACTCCGCCCAGAATCACAGGCAAATCAGCCGTAATCGCCGCAAGGCGTAGCGACCGTTGAATCTGGGTGAGATCACCGCTGCGATTCTCGACATAGCGGCATTCCGCCACCCCCAATCGATCAGCAGGGAAGGCCCGTTGCAGGAATTCGGCAGTCGACCCAGCGCCATGCGCTAGGACTGCTACGGATTCCCTAGGCCAAGGCGTGTTCTTTCTCACCCTGTCATGGTGGCCGATCTGCCCTAATCGAGTCGAACTACGGGCGAACTGGGTCTAGCCTGAGGGAGTGGCTTGGAAAGTTCCCTTTGCACGCTCCGGACGGATTAAATCCTTCTCCCGGGAAGCTGCTGAGGCCGACGATCTGCAACAGCAGGTAAATGATTCTGGCGCTACCCCCATTCTGGACTGCTGTCGTGGGCAGGTGGTCACCGCCTGCGGTGTGCTGCGCAGTGTCACGGTGCGCCCGGTCGCTGGATCGCCAGCCGTGGAAGCAGACTTGTACGACGGCTCTGGGCATCTGCGGTTGGTCTGGTTAGGTCGGCGGCACATCAACGGCATTGAGGCGGGCCGTTCTGTCACTATCACTGGCCGGCTGGCAGACGCGCGCAGTCAGGCGACAGTCTTCAATCCTCGCTATCAACTGCAGCCCGTCGGACAGACGTGACCGAACCCGAACCCACCCCGGTTGACTCGAAAGCGACCGAAGAAAAGAAGCCGGCTGACGATATGTCGGCGGCCATCTCGCAGGGCATTGGTGGCTCTGCTGGGCTGTTCGACTCGGGAGCACCGACGGCGGTGTTCGTCGTGGTCTACCTCGTGTCGGGTAGTCAGCTCTATCCCGCGATCTGGTCGGCAGTGGCTGCTGGAGTCATTGTCGCCATAGTCCGACGGATCCGCGGTGAGTCGTTGCGGCATATCGCGACTGGCTTGATCGGTTTGGGAATCGCGGCATTCTTGGCCGCTCGCACCGGGCGGGCGGAGGATTTCTTCCTTCCGGGCATCTTGATCAACATCGGTTACTGCCTACTCTTCGCGGTGAGCGCACTGCTACGTCGGCCACTTGTTGGCTACGCTGCCGGTGCCGTTGTGGGGGATTTGAGTTCCTGGCGCGGAGATGACAATGCGTATCGCGGCGCGGTGGCGGCGACCTGGGCGTGGGCGGCAATGTTCGGGGCCCGAGTGGCGGTGCAGCTGCCGCTCTATCTGGCTGGACTAGTCGGAGCGCTGGGGGTTGCCAAACTCGCTATGGGCTGGCCGTTGTTCTTGTTCGTGGGGTATGTGAGTTATCGAATCATGCGGCCACGCATGAACCCGGAAGTGATGCCGGCGGCTACCACGGAGTCTGAATCCGATGATCCTGATCAGGCGCCTTCCACCTGACGATGCGGATGGCCGGGGGCGAGAAGTTGCTCAAGGGCCTCTTCCTGCTCCGGGCTGCAGACGAAGAGGAGTTCGTCGCCGGATTCCAACGCGTCGTCCGGTTCCGGCGAAATGACGCGGGTGCCGCGCACGATGGCGACCAGTGCGGTGTCTTGCGGCCAGGACACGTCGTCGGTGCGGCGGCCCTCCAGTTCGCTGTGCGAGGGCAACGTCAACTCCACCAAGCTGGCTTCTCCCTGACGTAGCGAGAACAGCCGCACCAGGTCGCCGACGGTAACGGCCTCTTCTACTAGTGCCGACAACATGCGCGGTGTCGATACCGCAACATCAACGCCCCAGGATTCGTCAAACATCCATTCGTTCTTTGGATGGTTAACCCGAGCAACCACTCGGGGTACGCCGTACTCAGTCTTGGCCAGGAGGGCCACCACCAGATTCGCCTTGTCGTCACCGGTAGCTGCGATGACAACCTGACAGTTGGGTAGATCTGCTTGGGTCAACGAGTCGATCTCGCAAGCGTCTGCGAGCAGGGTCTCGGCTTGCGGAATGAGATTCAGGTCGATGATCTGGGAATCTTTGTCGATCAACAACACATCGTGACCGTTGCCCAAAAGTTCCACCGCGATACTGCGCCCGACCTTGCCGGCGCCGGCAATAACAACTCTCATGAGGCCGGCTTACTGGGAGGTTGGCTGAGGGCTTCGATGATCTTCTCTTGCTCATCAAGTCGCATCATCACGTGCAGTAGATCACCTTCCTGCAGCACCGTGTCCGGCTCTGGCAGTAGCCCTTCGCCGTATCGAGTGATGAAGGCAATCCGGGTGTTGGTCTCCATACCGATGTACTTGATGCGGTGACCGATCCAGTCGTGATGGCAACCCACCTGGGAGAGCAGGACAGTGCCGGATGGATCGCGCCACTCTTCCCAGACGTTCCCGGGGAGTAATCGTCGCAGCATTTGGCCACAGGACCAGGCAACGGTAGCCACGGTGGGGATACCAAGCCGCTCATAGATTTCGGCTCGTTTCGGGTCGTAGATGCGGGCGACGACGTTCTCCACTGCAAAGGTTTCCCTAGCAACCCGCGCCGCCAAGATGTTGGAGTTGTCCCCGCTGCTGACGGCAGCAAAAGCGTGCGCTTGCTCGATACCTGCGTCCCGCAGTCGGTCGCGATCAAAGCCGACACCGGTTACGGTCTGGCCGGAGAAGTTGTCACCGAGTCGACGAAATGCGGCGGGATCGCGGTCCAGGACCGCTACCGAATGGCCCTCGGCGTCCAGCCGTTGTGCCAAATTCGACCCCACGCGGCCACAGCCCATGATGACGATATGCACCGGCTCTCCAACCTTTCACGCGATTATCCGGCCAAGACGTTCCACGCCGAATGGATATTTCGCTCGCAAAGTCTACTTTCACGCTAGCACCGCCCACCGGGTTGTGTTGCCAGCAACCGGGAGATGCGCCCGCGGGATAGGGAACCGGCGTATCATCGTGGCCTGTGGCCCTGTCGGAGTTCGCCAAACGGTTAATGGTGGGTCGAGCGCTGCGCTCGGACCGGCTAGACGAAACGTTGCTTCCCAAGCGGATTGCGCTACCCGTATTTGCCTCAGATGCGCTGTCCTCCAATGCATACGCCACCCAAGAGATTCTGATCGTGCTGGCGCTGGGGGGCGCATCGCTTTACAGCTACGGCATGTGGGCAGCCGCGGCAGTGGTGCTGGTCTACTTCGTGGTGGTCGCGTCCTACCGGCAAAACGTGCACGCCTACCCACAAGGGGGCGGCGACTACGAGGTGGTGTCGAGGAATATTGGCCCACGGGCGGGGGTCTGGACCGCGGCGGCGCTGCTGGTTGACTACGTGCTGACGGTGGCGGTGAGTATCTCGGCCGGAGTGGCCAGCTTGGCGTCGATTTCTGATTTCATCGCTGAATATGCGGTCGTGATCGCAGTACTCGCGGTGGCGGGGCTTGCCGGAATCACACTGCGCGGGGTCCGGCAGTCGGGGGCATTGTTCGCAGTACCCACCTACTTGTTCATGCTGACGATCGGCATCATGGTGATCACTGCCCTCATCAGGCTCGCCACCGGTGCCGAACTCACTGCAGAGAGTGCGGCCTGGCAGGTGGTGGCCGATGACGAGTTCGCTGGTTTGGCACTCGCTTTCCTCGTCGCCCGTGCCTTTGCCTCCGGCACGACGGCACTCACCGGGGTGGAGGCGATCGCCAATGGGGTGCCGGCTTTCCAGAAACCCAAGAGCACCAATGCGGCGAGCACCTTGCTGTTGCTCGCAGTGATTTCTTGCACCATGTTCTTGGCCATTACTTGGCTGGCACTACGCACTGGGGTGCAAGTGACCGGCGAAGATTCCGATCTGATCGGACTTCCGGCAGGTCAGACCCAACAAACCGTGATCGTGCAGATTGCCGAAACGGTCTTTGGTGGCATGGGTTGGCTAGTTGCCGCTGTCTCCATCATCACCGCGATTATGCTGTTGCTAGCCGCAACGAGTGCCTTTAATGGCTTCCCATTATTGGGCTCTGTGCTCGGTCGAGACGGCTACTTGCCGCGCCAGTTGCATACCCGAGGCGATCGGTTGGCCTACAGCAACGGAATCATTCTGCTGGCGCTGGGGGCGGCGGGACTGATCGTGGTGTTCCAAGCCAGCGTTAGCGCACTGATCCAGCTCTACATCGTCGGCGTCTTCGTCGCTTTCACCTTGAGCCAGGTAGGGATGGTGCGACATTGGAATCGGCTGCTGGCTGGAGAGCCCGGGAGCGCCGCCGCTAAACGGATGCGACGGTCACGGTTGGTCAACAGCGTCGGTGCGGTCCTCACCGGTTCAGTCCTCGTTATCGTGGTGGTCTCGAAGTTCACCCGAGGCGCCTGGATTGTGGTGCTGCTGATTCCGCTGCTGTACTTGCTGATGCAGGCCATCAAGCGGCACTACGACCTTGTCGGCGCTGAGATGGCGGTTTCCGGTGAAGACGAGAAAGTTACGCTGCCGTCTCGCGTACACGCCTTGGTGCTGGTGAGTCAGATTCACAGGCCCACGTTGCGTGCGGTTTCGTACGCTCGAGGCGCTAGGCCCACTGAGCTAGAAGCCATTACGGTCAACGTTGATCCAGCTGGTACCAGGCGGCTGGTTGCCGAATGGGAAAAGCGGGAGCTGCCGGTCCAATTGCGAGTCTTGGACTCGCCTTATCGGGATATCACCAAACCGGTGCTGGAGTATGTCCACGGTCTCCGCCGGGAAGGTCCACGAGACCTGATCGCGGTCTACATCCCGCAACTGGTCGTGGGTCATTGGTGGGAGAACCTACTGCACAATCAGTCGGCACTGCGACTGCGAACTCGATTGATGTTCTCCAAGAACGTAGTCGTCGTGACCGTGCCGTGGCAGTTGCAGTCTTCGCAGGAGTGGCGACCAGGTCCAGACCCCACCATCCCGACAGCAGTCCGCCATGGTGGCACGGATTCCACTGATAACGCAGGGAGCGGTGATCGCTGAGCCGCGGCCACCGGCTGAGCTACCGGATCAGTTGGTGCAGTTGCAGGTCACTGCGGTGGCTAACGGCGGCGCGTGCGTTGCCCGGCTTGATGGTCGAGTGGTCTTTGTCCGACACAGTTTGCCGGGTGAATCGGTGCTGGCGCGGATTACCGGCTCGGGAGGCGGTGGCCGGTTCTGGTTCGCTGACGCGGTGGAGATTCTGCAGCCTGCTGCCAAGCGCGTCACCCCACCCTGTCGGTTCGCGGGACCGGGTGGCTGTGGCGGCTGTGATTACCAACATGTGGAGTTGTCGGAACAACTTCGCTGGAAGAGTCTGATTGTGGCCGAACAACTGGAACGTCTCGGCGGGGTCACAATGGACGTGCCGATTAGTTCGCTGCCCGGAGCCGAGGATGGATTGGGCTGGCGCACCCGGGTGCGCTACGCAGTCGATGATGGTGGTCATGCCGGACTGCGGCAGTATCGCAGTGACGCGATCGTGCCGTTAGATCGTTGTCTGATCGCGGTGCCGCAGATCCAAGCAGCCGTGAGTGAAGGAGAGCCGCTGCTAGCGAGTAACTGGCAAGGGAGCAAGGCGTTAGCGGTGGTGTCGGCAGCCGGTGGCGTGCAGGTGCTGCCCGAACCTGGGCCGCGGCCAGCGGAGGTAACGGAACGGGCAGTGGGACGAGACTGGGCAGTTGCCGGAGATGGCTTCTGGCAGGTGCACCCTGCGGCTGCCGATGCCCTCTGCGAACAAGTGCTGACAGCGTGCGAGGACGCCGAGGTGCTCTGGGACCTCTACTGCGGGGTTGGTCTGTTTGCCGGTGCCTTATCCCAGCAACGGGCCCGCTCGATTGTGGCGGTGGAAGGCGATCGTCGCGCTGCCGCGCTTGCTCGGCGCAATCTCTCTGATTTCAGCAAGGTGCGGGTAGTCCGGCGAGATGTCCGAGCCTGGGTGACCTCGGCCAGTGGCCCAAAACCGGACACGGTGGTACTTGATCCGCCACGCAAAGGGGCAGGTGCCGCTGTATTGCAGCCGTTGCTCACTACTGCGGTGCGGCGATTGGTCTATATCGCCTGTGAGCCCAGTGCGTTGGGTCGAGATACCGGATTGCTGCGCGAGCAAGGCTGGACATTGTCGGAGGTTTCCGCGCTTGACCTCTTTCCGATGACCCATCACGTGGAAACCATCGCCGTATTTGATCGTTGAGTGATGGCCGGGCCTGCATGTTGGACTGGTCGCACTAGACTGAGGGAGGCGGTCGCCCGGGGAAGTGGTGGCTACGCCTGATCCGAGTACCCAATGAGGAGCCTTGATGAGTCTCGACACCTTCTCCGCGCGGTCCCAGCTGTCTGTCGGCGAGCGGAACTTCGACATCTACCGCATCGATGCGTTGCCGGAGTCGAGTCGGTTGCCCTTCACTCACAAGGTGCTGCTGGAAAACCTGCTTCGTACCGAGGACGGCAGCAATGTGACGGCCGACCATATTCGGGCCTTGGCGGGTTGGGATGCCTCGGCGGCCCCAAGTCAGGAGATCCAGTTCAGTCCAGCCCGAGTGATTATGCAGGACTTCACCGGTGTTCCCTGCGTCGTCGACCTAGCCACGATGCGGGAAGCCGTCGCGGAACTGGGTGGGGATCCGGAGCGGATCAATCCGCTCTCACCCGCAGAACTGGTCATCGATCATTCCGTGATCGCCGATTTCTTCGGCACCGGCGATGCGGCTCGCCGCAACGTCGACTTGGAGTACCAGCGCAATCGCGAGCGCTACCAGTTCCTGCGCTGGGGGCAGACCGCTCTGGACGATTTCAAAGTGGTGCCGCCGAGCACTGGCATCGTGCACCAAGTCAATGTGGAGGCCCTTGCCAGAGTTGTCATGGCAGACGGCGATGTTGCCTATCCGGATACCTGCGTTGGCACCGACTCCCACACCACCATGGTCAATGGTCTCGGGGTCCTCGGCTGGGGCGTCGGCGGTATTGAGGCAGAGGCGGCCATGTTGGGTCAGCCGGTATCCATGTTGATTCCGCGGGTAGTCGGCTTCCGACTGACTGGCGAACTTCCCGAAGGTGCGACCGCTACCGATCTCGTGTTGACCATCACCGAGATGTTGCGTGCGCACGGCGTGGTCGGAAAGTTTGTTGAGTTCTACGGCGAGGGTGTGACTTATGTCCCGCTCGCCAACCGGGTCACCATCGGCAACATGAGTCCCGAATTCGGCTCAACGGCAGCCGTCTTCCCCATCGACGACGAAACCCTGCGCTACCTCCGGCTCACCGGTCGTGCGGAGGAGCAGATCGAACTTGTCGCCGCTTACGCCAAGGCGCAGGGGCTGTGGCACGATCCAGCGCACGAGCCGGCCTACTCCGAGACTCTGGAGCTGGACCTCGCCGACGTACGGCCGTCCATCGCTGGACCGAAGCGACCGCAAGACCGGATTGCGCTCACTGATGCCAAGGCGACGTTTGTCCGAGACCTGGCCAACTACACCGATAATCCGGCAGCGACCGCCCAGATCGAGGGCAGCGACATCGAAATCGGTCATGGCGCGGTTGTCATCGCGGCGATCACTTCCTGCACCAACACCTCCAACCCGTCAGTCATGATCGGGGCCGGACTCGTAGCCAAGAAGGCGGTCGAGCGGGGACTGTCCCGGCAGCCATGGGTCAAGACCACGTTGGCGCCGGGATCGAAGGTAGTGACCGATTATTTGGAGCGGGCCGGATTAACCCCCTACTTGGACAAGATCGGTTTTGATCTGGTCGGGTACGGCTGCACCACCTGCATTGGCAACTCCGGGCCATTACTCACCGAAGTGTCGGCGGCGGTTCGCGAGGCCGATCTAGCGGCCACCTCAGTGCTTTCCGGCAACCGAAACTTCGAAGGGCGCATTAACCCGGACGTGAAGATGAACTACTTAGCGTCGCCGCCGTTGGTGGTTGCCTACGCCTTGGCTGGCCGGATGGACATTGATATCACCAGCGAGCCACTCGGCTACGACCCAGAGGGTGAGCCGGTCTTCCTGGCCGACTTGTGGCCCACGCAGCAGGAAATCGAAGAGACGGTCGCAGCCACCATCGACCCACAGATGTTCGCCACCCGCTATGCCGACGTCTTTGCCGGCGATGAGCAGTGGCAGCAGTTACCGACTCCCACCGGTAAGACCTTTACCTGGGATTCAGAGAGCACCTACGTGCGCAAGCCACCATATTTCGATGGCATGGCACTTCAGCCCGCCGCAGTGACCGACATCGCTGGCGCGCGGGTGCTGGCTCGGCTCGGAGACTCGGTAACCACCGACCACATCTCCCCGGCGGGGGCGATCAAGCGAGACAGTCCGGCTGGTCGTTACCTGATGGACCACGGCGTTGAGCCGCGGGACTTCAACTCCTACGGCTCCCGTCGCGGAAACCATGAAGTGATGATTCGAGGAACGTTCGGCAACATCCGGCTCCGCAACCAACTCTTAAATGACGTTGAGGGTGGCTATACCGTGGACTTGCTGGACCCCGAGCGGCCGCAGGTGTTCATTTACGACGCCGCTCAGTCCTACGCGGCTGCCGGCGTGCCGCTGGTCGTGCTGGCGGGTAAGGAATACGGTTCCGGATCGTCACGCGATTGGGCCGCCAAGGGGACGAAATTACTGGGAGTTCGAGCGGTCATTGCTGAGTCTTACGAGCGGATCCACCGATCAAACCTCGTCGGCATGGGCGTGCTGCCGCTGCAGTTCCCTGAAGGGGAGTCGACGGCAACGCTGGGGCTGGACGGTACCGAAGAATTCAGCATTGCTGGCGTCTCGCAGTTGAACAGCGGTGAGATTCCGGCAACGGTGGCCGTCACAGCAACGCGGGGCGACGGAACCACGATGTCGTTCGACGCGGTGGTGCGAATCGATACCCCAGGTGAGGCGGACTACTACCGCAACGGCGGCATCCTGCCCTACGTGCTGCGGTCCCTGCTGGACTAGCCGATGGCCACGAGCGCGGTACCGCCTGGTTGGCCGCGAGATCTACCAGCACCGGATTCGGCGGAGTTCCGCGAACGGGTGGTGGCGTGGCTTTTGGATCGAGCGCCGGCTGGGTTTCGAACTGCTCGGACGCTGCGCTCGCAACCTCAGGCGCTCGCGCTCATTGTTGCCAACGTGGCGATGGGGGAGGTCGAGGCGCTACGCGTTGCCTATGCGGGAGCGCGGCGAGAGTTGATTGAGTACCTCGGGCCAGACGAGATCGCGGCGGTACTGGCAGACATTGAAGCCCAGGGCGCGCAAAGTGCGGAATCGTTACGGCAGGTGGAATTGGTGGCGGCAGCGCTTGCCGGTCAGCAATGGCGGGCGCGCCTGTGATTCGCGTACCTGCAGAAGAGCCGTAGGATGTTAGGTAACGCGATGACGCAGCCGGAGTGCTGTTTCAGGCCTAGGAGTCGGGAGATGTGAAGTGACACTGTTGCAGCGCATCAACTCACCTGCTGACCTGAAGCGACTTGACGTCGACCAACTTCCACAGCTTGCCCAAGAAGTTCGCGAGTTCCTGATCCAGAAGGTGTCCCGCACCGGTGGCCACTTGGGGCCGAACTTGGGAGTCGTGGAACTCACACTTGCGCTACATCGGGTGTTTGATTCCCCCAACGATCAGTTGATCTGGGATACCGGTCACCAAAGCTATGTGCACAAAATCATCACCGGTCGACGTGAACTCTTTGATTCCTTGCGGCAGCCCGGTGGACTATCCGGCTACCCTGCCCAATCGGAGAGCGAGCACGATTTCATAGAAAATTCCCACGCTTCGACAGCCCTGTCCTACGCTGACGGACTCGCCAAGGCGCACCAGCTAACTGGTGAGTCGGCTGATCGCAAAGTCGTGGCGATAGTTGGCGATGGGTCATTGACGGGTGGTATGGCCTGGGAAGCACTGAACAACATTGCTGCCGCTGATCGGCCGACGGTCATCGTGGTCAACGATAATGCGCGGTCGTACGCTCCAACTATTGGCGGGCTGGCCAACCATCTGGCGGCGTTACGCACCGCTGGCGGCTACGAAAGAATGTTGCGGTGGGGGAGAAGCGCACTAGGCCGGACTCCACTAGTCGGTAAACCTATGTTCGACACGTTGCACGGTGTGAAAAAAGGTGTCAAAGACATGCTCGCGCCGCAGGGAATGTTTGAGGATCTAGGCCTGAAATACATTGGCCCGATCGATGGTCACGATGTTGAGCAGCTGGAACGGAGTCTGCGGCAGGCCGCCGGATTCCCCGGTCCGGTGATTGTGCATTGCTTGACCGAGAAAGGACACGGGTACGCGCCGGCAGAGTCGGATGAACGAGACCGCTTCCATGGTGTTGGCGTGATTGATCCAACAACGGGAGAGCCAGCCCGACCGAGTGGTCCCAGTTGGACCGGGGTCTTTGCTGATGCACTGGTCGCGGAGGCGGCTAGCCGGCCAGAGGTGGTTGCGATCACTGCTGCCATGCCTGGACCGACCGGACTTTCGAATTTCGCCGCCGCTTACCCAGATCGTTTCTTCGACGTCGGAATCGCCGAGCAGCATGCGGTCACTAGTGCTGCTGGGCTGGCGATGGGAGGCTGTCATCCCGTCGTGGCGGTCTACGCCACTTTCCTCAATCGGGCCTATGACCAGGTGCTCCTCGACGTGGCGCTACACAAACTCCCGGTGACTTTTGTGCTTGATCGCGCCGGGATCACCGGCGAGGACGGTCCGAGTCACAACGGGATGTGGGATCTTTCTATGCTCGCTGGGGTGCCCGGAATGCAGGTGGCTGCTCCGCGTGATGCTGAGACTCTTGACGCGGCAGTCCGCGAGGCCTTGGCAGTAGCAGACGGCCCCACCGCGGTGCGCTTCCCCAAGGGAACGCTGCCCGAACCACTCCCAGCGCTGCGCCGAATGGGTAGCGTCGATGTGCTGGCGGATCACGGCGATGATGTCTTGCTGGTCGCAGTCGGTGCCATGGCCGCTGATGCAGTTGCGGCGGCTGCTTTGCTTGCGGATCAAGGGATCGGTGTGACGGTAGTTGATCCCCGCTGGGTGCTGCCCGTGCCAGAGGCGCTGCGAGACCTCGCAGCAGCCGCCCGCTTGGTCGTCACGGTGGAAGACAATCTCGTGCACGGCGGAGTCGGCGCTGCCGTTCGCGCAGCTATTCCCGCAGTGCCCATGGTGGTGCTGGGTATCCCTGCCGACTTTCCTGAGCAAGGCCGCCGTCCCGCGCTACTCGCCGATTTTGGTCTTGATGCTGGCGGAATAGCGGAATCAGTGGCTAAAGAGTGGTTTCGCGGGCAGTTTACGCGGACCTAGTCGATCGCTGCCGCTGGAGTAGCGGCCACTTTTCGAGTTAATATTTCCTCAAGTTGGTCGGATCTGTGCCGATATCTAGTCAGGAGAATGCTGCTGCGCTAGCGTCAACAACGTCGCTGACCTCCGATGCTAGGTCGGTGGCAATCAGTGGCGGTTCCCGTGTCCGCCAGGGTCATGTGAACGGGTGGTGAAAGGACGACATGCTCTCTTGTCGGGTGTGTAGCCGCCAGTCAGTTGCTTCCTCATCAGAGCGACCAACCGCCCCTGTCGAAACTGTGCGGCAGTTGGCTGATGGGCGAGTCATGATCCGGGGAAGGTCATGAGAGCGGACGGCGCTCGTCGACATGACGATCAGACGAGAATCCTGGCGGAGCAAACCCGGCTGCTGGCGGCGACGTTCGATGCGTCACCGCTGGCCACTCTCGTGGTAGCTGGTGACACCGGCGCAATCTTGTCAGCGAACACGGCTGCTGGACTCCTGGCGGGCTGCCAGACGGTTGCTCTCAGCGGTCAAGAGCTGATCTCCCTGTTTGATGATGCTGGCGCCACGGCGATGCAAGACCTCTTCGATCGAGCCCGTGATCAAGCCGCTGGCCTCTGGCACTTGCAGGTGGAACTGGTCGTACGCCAATCTTCCGGGGAAGAACGTACCGCTATCGCCACAGTGGCAATGCTGGTCGGAACTGAAGATGAGGGTGAAGAGCGATTCGTTGTGCACTTGGAAGATGTCACCGCTCGTCGCGCAGCTGAGCGTGAGGCGCAGCGGCATTCGGTGATTGACCCGACCACGGGTCTGTTCAATCGACGCGCCCTGGTGGACCAACTGGATGCCTGGTTACACCGGATGGCCGCGGCCAAACCTGGATCGCGTCATCACGACGGACTGACGTTGGTACTGGTGGATTTGGATGACTTTAAGGAGCTCAACGACTTCTATGGCTACCGTTTCGGCGACGAGATCTTGGTGGAGACCACTCAGCGAGTAAGGGAGCTGACTTCGGCAGAGGACGTGGTGGCACGCATCGGCCCAGACGAGTTTGCGATCGTGATTCCGGGCGCGAGCAGGAAATCGGCTGCAGTTCTCGTCGGTGCACTCCGCCAAGAGATTTCTCGCCCCATTATCGATTCGTTGGGCGAGGCCTCGATGCTGGCGTCGTTCGGAATTGCGGTGGTGGAAACCGACGAACTGACCAGTGACGAGACGCTGCGACGGGCTGAGTTGGCACTTTATCGAGCCAAGCGCCAAGGCCGCGGTCAGGTGGAGTTCTACGCCGAGGAAATGCGGGAGCAAGCCTTGGCAGCCATGAACGTCCGCGAAGAGTTGGCACATGCAATCGCGCATCGCACCGTCGCGGTGGCCTACCAGCCGATTGTCGATCTGGCGAATGGAACGATAGTTTCGTACGAGGCATTGGTCCGGCTTCTCACCCGAGACGGGCAGACGCTGAACCCGGCCGAATTCCTACCAGTCGCCAAATCAGCGGATCTGATCAGTGTGCTGGATCAAATGACCCTGGAGCGGGCGCTCGGCGATCTTGCCGCCGGGCGATTCCCCGAGCCCAATGTCGACATCAATATCAACTGCGAGCCGGAGGATTTACGGCAATCGGAGTATTCCCTCAACGTACTGGCTCACCTACATGCAGCGGGAATAGAGCCGCATCGGGTAACGCTGGAAGTCACCGAAGGTGCGTTGCTGCAGGTGAATGATGAAGTATCTGCGAATGTGGCCTCGCTACGGGAAGCCGGTCTTGGTATAGCCATTGATGATTTCGGCACCGGCTATTCCAGCCTGTCGCAACTGCGGGACGTGGATGCACGACTGGTGAAGATCGATCGCAGTTTCATTGCCCGCGTTACGGAGGATCGAGAGAGCCGCAATATCGTTGCCACGATCATTGAACTAGCCCACCAGCTTGGTAGAAAGGTCACCGCTGAGGGCATCGAAACCCGCCAGCAGGCGGAAGTGCTGCGACGGATGGGCTGCGAATACGGTCAGGGCTACCTATTTGGTCGCCCTATGCAACTGGCTGATATGCAGAAAGACCAGCATTCGCCGGCGGCGCAGAAGCAGCGGCGTCGCGCCTAGCTGACTGGGCCCCGGCAGGTTCCGGGGCCCTGATCAATCTCTAGCGAGGATCGGAAGCGATGCCGGGAGCCAAGAAACGCTTGCCGTTGGTCTTCTCGGCTACGCCGCTGCGATCGAGGTAGGGGGAGATGCCGCCTAGGTGGAAGCCCCAGCCAGCGCCTAGCAACATGCACATGTCAATGTCGCGGACATCGGCCACCACCCCTTCGTCCAGCATCAGCTGAACCTCTTCGGCAAGTGCAGTGAGTGCGCGATCGCGAACCTGCTCGCTGGTGAGCGGGCTATCGCCTTGCTGGAAGTTCTCCGCAACCTTGGGATCAACGCTACGGGTGCCGGCACTGTCAAAGGCCCAGATTCCGGTGATTCCAGCAGCAACACCGCGACGCAGGTTGTCTGAGACATAGAACCGATCAGGGTAGGCGTCTTTCATGGTCTCCGATACGTGGAACGCGACCGCCGGCCCGACCAACTGCAGCAAGATGAAGGGGGACATGGGTAGGCCAAGCGGGTCCAGCGCGCTGTCGGCAACCTCGAACGGCGTTCCCTCATCAACGCTCTTGGTCACTTCGCCGAGGAAGCGAGTCAGTAGCCGATTCACAACGAATGCGGGGGCGTCCTTGACCAACACACAGGACTTGCGCAGCTGCTTGCCAACTGCGAACGCGGTCGCGAGCGAGGCATCGTCGGTGCCCTCGGCACGAACGATCTCCAGCAGCGGCATCACAGCAACTGGGTTGAAGAAGTGGAAGCCCACAACCCGTTCCGGATGCTGCAAGTCCACCGCCATGTCGGTGACCGACAGGGAAGAAGTATTCGTGGCCAAGATGCAGGTCTCGGATACGACTGCCTCGACCTCTGCAAAGACCTGCTTCTTGATCTTCAGGTCCTCAAACACCGCCTCAATCACGAAGTCAGCGTCAGCGAAGCCGGCCTTGTCAGTGGTGCCGGTAACTAGCGCCTTGAACCGATTCGCCTTGTCGGAGTTAATTCGTCCCTTGGCCTGCAATTTGTCGATCTCACCGTGAACGTAAGCGACACCTTTGTCGACTCGCTCTTGGTCCAGGTCAGTCATCACAACGGGTACCTGTAGTCGCTGAACGAACAACATGCACAGCTGACTGGCCATGAGGCCAGCACCAACGACACCAACCTTGTTGACCGGCCGGGCCAGCGACTTGTCTGGTACTCCGACCGGACGCTTGGCTCGCTTCTGTACCAAGTCGAACGAGTAAAGACCAGCGCGCAGTTCGTCGCTCATGATCAGGTCCACCAACGCGGTGTCCTCTGCCGCGAATGCGGTATCTCGGTCAGCCGTGCGAGCCAGCTCGATCAGATCCAGCGCTCGCACCGGTGCCGGGGCAGCACCGTGCAGCCTTTCGTCCAAGGCGGCACGAGCGCCGGCAACAGCGTTTTCCCAGCCGTCGCCGCGGTCGACCTCAGGACGACTCACAGTTACATCACCGGACAGTACGTCAGCGACCCAGCCCAGAGACCGTTCGATGAAGTCAGCCGGCTCGAACATCACGTCGGCGATGCCCAGGTCCATCACCTGCTTCGGCTTCAACATTCGGTTTTGCGCCAGTGGGTTGTTGATGATGACGTCGATGGCCTTATCCGCACCGATCAGGTTCGGCAGCAGGTAGGTGCCACCCCAGCCAGGCACGAGGCCCAGGAAGCACTCGGGTAGTGCGATAGCCGCGGCACCGGAGGACAGGGTGCGATAGTTGCACTGCAGAGCGGTTTCCAAGCCGCCGCCCATGGCTGCGCCGTTGACTAGGGCGAACGTGGGAACCTTGAACGTACCCAGCCGACCCAAGACGCGATGGCCCATGCGGGCGATCGCCTCAGCTTGCGCTGGATCAGTGATTTTCGGAACTCCGGAAAGATCTGCTCCAACAGCGAAAATGAACGGTTTGCCGGTGATGGCCAGCGCCACGATGTCCTCAGCCTCAGCGGCATCAAGGGCGTTGTTGAGGCTGATCAGCCCTAGCGGTCCAAAAGTATTGGGCTTGGTGTGATCAAAACCGTTGTCCAACGTGATGAGTGCGGCACGGCCCGCATCGCCGGGCAGATCCAGGAACTGCAGTTTGGCGTGGGTCACTACTTCGTCGCCCAACAGCGACTCGTCAATGGCGAGGTCCGCGAACGTCTGCGGAATTTCGTGCGAGATGGTCTGTTCGGTCTCAGTCATCGTCAGTTGTCCTTCTTGCCGTCGTAGTTTGGGTTCTCCCAGATCACGGTGCCGCCCATACCCAGGCCAATGCACATGGTGGTCAAGCCGTAGCGGACCTCCGGGTGCTCTTCGAACTGGTTGGCCAGGTACGTCATCAGCCGGATGCCACTAGAGGCCAGCGGGTGGCCTACGGCGATCGCACCACCGTAGGGATTGACGCGAGCGTCGTCGTCGGCAATGCCGAAGTGGTCGAGGAAGGCGAGCACCTGAATGGCGAACGCTTCGTTGACCTCAAACAGGCCGATGTCCGCAATGCTTAAGCCGGCCTTGGCCAACGCTTTTTCGGTCGAGGGAACCGGACCGATGCCCATAACTTCCGGCTCCACACCAGCGAAAGCGAACGACACCAACCGCATCCGCTTGTTCAAGCCCAGTTCGTCAGCGACCTCTTCGGCGGCCAGGATGGCTCCGGTTGCGCCATCATTCAGCCCGGCGGCGTTACCGGCGGTGACGCGGCCATGTGGACGGAAGGGGGTCTTGAGCGCGGCCAGGCTTTCCATCGAGGTGCCGGGACGAGGTGGTTCGTCGGTGGTGGCGAGACTGAACCCATTTTCGGCGGACCGAGTGGCCACCGGCACCAGCATCGGCTGGATTGTGCCATTCGCATATGCCTTCGCGGTCTTTTCCTGCGATGCCACTGCGTAGGCGTCGGCGCGTTGCTTGGTCAGGTGCGGGAACCGATCGTGCAGGTTTTCCGCCGTCTTACCCATCATTAGGGCTTCCGGATCCACCAACTTCTCGGCGAGGAAGCGAGGATTCGGATCGACTCCTTCACCCATAGGGTGGCGGCCCATGTGCTCAACGCCACCGGCGAGTGCCACATCGTAGAGGCCCGCCATGATTGGGGCCGACAGCGAGGTGACCGCGGTCATGGCGCCGGCGCACATGCGATCGACACTGTAGCCCGGCACGGAGCGAGGCAGACCCGCGAGTAGTGCAGCGGAGCGACCGATGGTCAGTCCCTGGTCACCAGTCTGGGTAGTGGCGGCAACTGCCACTTCGTCGAACCGCTCGGCGGGCAGGTCGCTATTGCGACGCAACAACTCTCGGAAGACATTAACGACAAGATCATCGGCGCGGGTCTCAGCAAAGATTCCTTTTTTGCCGGCCTTGCCGAACGGGGTACGTGCCCCATCTACGAAAACAACTGATCGAACATTTCGGGTCACAATGACTCCCATTCCCCGGGGGCGCACCGCGGCGCCCAGCGGATATCCGCCTATATTACTCGCAAGTAACCTGGCGCCCAAACCCCCCTCGGCAGTCGCTACTCAGGTGACTGCCAGGCCTGCACAATGAGCGGCAGCACATGCTCGATCTGCCAGTCGCGGACCTGCTGTTCGGCCAGCTGTTCGGCGAACGCGACTTCGTCGGCGGGCTGACCGACTCGCTCCCAGACCAAAGTGCGCACCGCCTCCGGACTTACCAATACCTCGTGGGTGATCCCTAACTCTTGGGCATGGTCGGCGATGGCCTGTCGGACAGGTGCCAGCAACTGGGCCGCCGCCGGGTTGCGTTGACCCCAGTTTCGGTGGTGGGGGATACCGCCTTCGATTTTACGCAGCGGCAGTTCCGCCTCGGGGAGGGTGCGGCCTCGCTCAATCGCACGCCACCAATTGTTCATTGACCGCCGCTGGTTGCGAAACTCCGGCAACTCTTTCAACTGTGCGGTTGAGGTAGGTGCAGCTTTGACGGCGGCAATGATGGCCGCATTGGGCAGGATGCGTCCGGGAGGTTGATCCGCTCGCTGGGCGATGGTGTCGCGGGTTTGCCACAATTCCTTGGCGATAGCGAGATCTCGGCGGTCATTGAGTCGGCTCACGCCGCTTACTCGGCGCCAAGGATCTGGGCGCTCCTGCGGCTGCCAGGTCAACAAATAGGTGAACTCCTGCTGGGCCCAGTCCCAGCGATTGGCCTGCTGCAACATGTCGATCAGTACCGCCCGTAACTCCACGAGCAGTTCGACATCTAGCGCAGCGTAGGCCAACCAGTCAGCCGGAAGCGGTCGCCGAGACCAGTCGGCGGCGCTGTGCTGTTTGGCAAGCCCCATGCCCAATAGGTCTTCAGTCATCCCAGCGAGGCCGACCCGGGGGAGGCCAAGCAGTCGACCCGCCAACTCGGTATCGAACAGGGCAGGCGGCTGCAGTCCCAGTTCGCGCAGGCACGGCAGATCCTGGGTCGCCGCGTGCAGGATCCACTCCGCTTCACGCAAGGCGTTGGCCAGAATGGTGGTGTCACCTAACGGGATCGGATCGACGAGGTGAGTGCCGGAGCCTTCACGACGAAGTTGAACTAGGTAGGCGCGCTGATCGTAGCGATGGCCGGAGGCTCGTTCCGCGTCAACAGCGATCGGGCCGCTACCCGCTTGCAGAGCGGCTGCGGTGTTCCGCAGGGCGGCGGGTGAGGCCACAATCTCCGGGATGCCCTCTGCTGGTCGACGCAGCGGCGCGACGGCATGGTCGGCAGAATCAACCGTGGCCGGATCAGGGGAATCGCTCATGTGGGTTGGGTTAGGAAACAATTCCGGCGCGGAAACAAATCGCCACCATTTGCGCGCGATCCCCGGTCCCCAGTTTGCGCCCTACCCGGGATAAGTGACTTTTCACAGTCAGGGCGGACAGACTCAACTTTTCGCCTATCTCCCGGTTGGTGTGGCCGTTCGCTACGTGTTGTACCACTTCGATTTCCCGGTTAGACAACTCTGGAACTCGCGACGAAACTTCTGGTTGCAGCGGTTCGGGTGGGCGAGGCCGACTGCTGGGTTGCACCACAAAACTGCGAACCTTTGCGGCCATCGCTAGCCGGACGGTGCTTTCGTCATTACGGGAACTCACCAGCACCAGGCGCAGCCAGCCTTGCCGACGCAGTTCCCGAATCGCTTGCAGGGTTGAGCCTTCCTGCGGTAACGCTTCCACAATGCAGACACCGTGCCCAGTAGCGGAGCGACCTCGCTGGACCGCATCGTTGGCTCCGATGGCCTCCAGTACGTGCCCGATCCCCACCTTGCGGAGGCTGCCGATCCAGGCCTGTCGATGTTCGGTTTCCGGAGAGACGACGAGGGCGGCAAGACGGGGTGCGGGCCGTTGTGGACTCTGTCCGATAGCGGCGCTCATGGCATCTCCGTTCACCCGACTTGACGTTATCAGCGAGGGAGCCACGACGTCCGTCGTTGCCGGATTCGCGTAGGTATCAGACCGTTTACCGGGATTGTCCGATAGTTCAAGTATCGGACGCGGATGAACCCGAAATGAGGCCAATCGCAATTATCGGCGAAGCGACGTCACACCTTCGAGTTCCGGTTCCAGACCGGCCATGGTCTCAAGGAGTTGCAGCCACACCGCAACATGATGGCCGATCCGGCCATCGGTGGGGGTCCAGGATGCGCGAATCTCCAGTTCGCCGCTCTCGGATCGGCCTGCCATGGCGCCATATGGTTGGGACTGAGTTCGCGTCACCGTGCCGCCGTAGGCGGTCAGTGACACCCCCAAAGCTTGAATCGCCTCACCGAGCCAAGACCAGCCCACGTCACACAAGACCGGGTCGCTGGCCATTTCTGGGTCGAGTTGAGCGCGAGCAAAGATCACTACCCGCCAGTCACCTTCCCAAGCATCCTGGCCTTCCGGGTCAAACAGCACGACGAGTCGCCCACTGGCGATTTCTTCCTCGTCGGAGATCACCTCGGCGGTCAATGCCGCCGCGTGGGGAGCCAGCCGCTGCGGCGCTGGTGCTTGGACAACCTCAATCTCCGGGCGTACTCGGGTCTCCCGCAGTTGGTTCATGGCCTCCTCGAACGCAGTTGCGGCAGGGCTGGGTGATCGGGACACTCCGCCAGGCTAGTCCCGGAACGCTGCAGATCCTTGGCAGCGTGGCACCATTGTTTTTCGTGTCCTCCGCCGATGTAGTTACCGAACTACCTGCCGATCACCCGCTGTACGGTGCCACCGCAGGTTCGCCCATCATTGCCGCTGCCCGTGGTCTGACACCTGAACGGGTGCCGGTGTGGTTCATGCGCCAAGCTGGCCGTTCTCTTCCGGAATATCGCCAGACTCGCGGTGACGGTGACATGCTGGCGGCGTGCTTCAGCACGGAGATGGTCACTGAGATTACGTTGCAGCCGATCCGCCGCCACGGGGTTGACGCGGCGGTGCTGTTCAGCGACATTGTGGTCCCATTGCGCGCGGCAGGCGTGGACGTCACCATTAAGAAGGGCGTCGGTCCCGTGATGGCCAGTCCGGTGCGCGACGCCGCAGGGGTTGCGGCGATTGGTGAACTCGGTGATGTCAGCAGCATCACTGCGGCAGTGAAGCAGTTGACGGCGGAACTGGGCGAAATCCCGGTGATCGGATTCTGCGGTGCTCCATTCACGCTGGCCTCGTACCTGATCGAAGGTGGGCCGAGCCGCGAGTTCGCCCATACCAAGGCCATCATGTGGTCTGAGCCGGAGTTATGGCAGGAATTGCTGTCTCGGCTGTCGGTGCTGTGCGGGCAGTTCCTGCGAGCGCAGGTGCTGGCCGGGGCCAGCATCGTGCAAATCTTTGACTCCTGGGCGGGCGCGCTGTCCCGCGCTGACTACGTCGCGCAGGTTCTGCCTTACAGCAAACAGGTCTTGGCCTCAGTCGCAGATTTGCAGGTGCCTCGGATTCACTTTGGCGTGGGGACCGGTGAGTTACTGGCCGATATGGCGGTGCCGGAGTGCGAGGTTGTCGGTGTCGACCAGCGGGTGGCGTTGGCTGACGGAATCGAACGGATCGGGCCACGACACAGCGTGCAGGGGAACCTAGACCCCACTGCTTTCTTCGCGGGGGCCGACGAGGTGCGACGGCAGGCTGCCCGGGTATTGCGGGAGGGCGCGATGGCCCGCGGCCACATCTTCAACCTCGGCCACGGGGTGCTGCCTGCCACCGATCCGGACCAAATCACTCGGCTGGTGGACTGGCTGCACGAGCAGCCAGTGCCCGCTGCGCAGGAGTAGTTCTCAGTCTTCGGGATAACGGACACGAAATTTATCTGGCCGTAACCTCTTGCACACCACCTGTGCACCTGTGCAAAGGTGGGGCATGACTGTTTCCCCCGCGGGGGTGCCCCGCGAGTCGTCCCGACCCAATCTGCGGTTGGTGCCGCACCCTGCGGAGCCACGGCGGCGAGTCGTCATTATTGGTGGCGGTATTGCTGGCTTGGCGGCAGCGCATACGTTGGTGTCCGAATCCGATGAAGCATTAGATATCACTGTGCTGGAGGCCGGAGACGAAGTCGGCGGAAAGCTCAGCGTCAGCGAAGTAGCTGGCGTCCCCGTCGACGAAGGCGCTGAGGCGCTGTTGGCCGCGCGCCCCGAGGCGGTCAGCTTGGCCCGCGAGGTCGGCTTGGATCGCGATCTGGTGGACCCACTCACTACCAAGGCCTCGCTGTGGGTGCGGGACGAGTTGCGCCCGATGTCCCCGGGAGTCATGGGTGTTCCCACCGATTTGGCCGCACTGGCTGCTAGTCAGGTGCTGCCTTATCGCTCGCTACTGAAGTTGCCGCTGGAATACCGCAAGGCAGCGACTCGGTTCGAAAACGACGTGTCCGTCGGTGCCTTTGTTGAGTCGCGATTGGGTCGAGACGTTGTCGACAATCTGGTGGAGCCGCTGCTCGGTGGCGTTTATGCGGGTCGCGCGGACGCGTTGTCGTTGGCCGCGACGGTCCCGGCGCTGTTCCGGGAACTGCGCAACGAGAACTCGCTGCTGCGTGCCGCCCAACGCACTGCCCGAGGGGGCGGTCGGCGCGCTGGGGCCCGTCGGGGACCGGTTTTTGCTGGGATCCGTGGTGGTGTCGGTCGGTTGCCGTTGGCGATTGCTGCTGACCTCGATCGCAAGGGAGTTTCACTGCGAACCCAGTCCGCAGTGCGTTCGCTGCATCGGGTTGATGATGTCTGGCGGATCATCGTCAATCCACCTCACGACCAAGAAGTTTTGACGGCTGAAGAGGTCATCCTGGCAGTGCCGCCGCCGGTGGCCTCGGAGTTGTTGTCCCACATTTGTCCACCCGCAGCCAACGACTTGGGCTTGATCGACATGTCCAGTGTGGCCGTAGTGACGTGCGCCTATCGGGCTCGCGACGTCGCACCCATGCGTGGTTCGGGATTCTTGGTACCGCAGGTTGCAGGGCGGACCATCAAGGCCGCAAACTACGCCAGCAACAAGTGGAACTGGGTCGCCCGTGCTGCAGGCACCCGGCAGCAGCGCAGCGACGCACTCGTGATGATCCGGGCTTCCGTTGGCCGCATCGGCGAGGAAGAAGTACTTGAGCGGCCAGACAAGGATCTGGTCGGTGACGTGCATACCGATCTGGCTGAAGCCGTCGGGATTTCCTCACCGCCGGTGGCGGGCCGAGTGACTCGTTGGCCGGATGCGCTGCCACAGTACGCCACGGGACATGTACGTCGAGTGGAACGGATCCGGAACTCGATCGCTGGTATTGAGGGTCTTGAGGTGTGCGGTGCGGCATTTGATGGCGTCGGTATCGCCGCAGTTATTGGTTCCTCTCGAACTGCGGCGCGACGGATGATCGCCCGCGGCAGGGCGGCAACTGCATCTGCGGGATAAACTCATAGCCATGGGACACCACGGCAACAACCCTTCGGCCCAGCGAACTCGGGAAATCAACGACTCGATCGCTTACATGATGATCAGCGTCTTCCGGGCGGCTGGCCCGCTACCAGCTACGCCAATTGCGGTGAAGGAAGCAGTGACCTCGCTGGACGACGTTGCGGTACGGGGTTGGTATGACGTTTCGGGGCTGCGGGCGGACGCGGACGTCATGCTGTGGACTCATGCACCTGACAGTGATGCGCTGCAGTCCGCCTACCATGCGCTGCGACGTACCGAAGTGGGTCGGCAACTAGAGCCAGTCTGGTCCCAGATGGCGCTGCATCGGCCGGCCGAATTCAACAAGTCTCACGTTCCGGCATTCCTATCTGGTGAGGACCCGAAAAACTACCTGTGCGTCTACCCGTTTGTTCGCTCCTTCGACTGGTACCTGCTGCCAGATGAAGAACGTCGAGCCATGCTCGTGGAGCACGGACAGATGGCCCGTGACTATCCGGATGTACGCGCCAATACCGTGGCTTCTTTTGCGCTTGGTGACTACGAGTGGATTTTGGCGTTTGAGGCCGATGAGTTATACCGCATTGTGGATCTGATGCGTCATCTTCGGGCTTCCCAAGCACGGATGCATGTGCGAGAAGAGATTCCGTTTTACACCGGACGCCGGCACGAGCCGCAGGATCTCATCGCGGCGTTGGCCTAGATGCCGGCAGCCGTACTGGCGCTACTCAGCAGCCTGCTGTGGGGGACTGGCGACTTCATCGCCGGCCTACTGTCTCGGAAGCGCTCCGCCTATGCCGTAGCAGGTGCTTCGCAACTCGTTGGCCTAGTACTGATGACTGTCATCGTGCTGGTCACGGGCGAGTGGCGGATCGGTTGGGGCAGTTACGTTTGGTGGGCGGCACTGGCCAGTGTGGCCGGACTGGGGGGGCTGGTGATGTTCTACCTAGCGCTGGCCAGCGGCCGGATGGGAGTAGTCTCACCCATCGCGGCGTTAGGTGTCTTGGTCCCGTTGGCGGTCGGGCTGGTGGGTGGCGAATCACCCAGCGGAGTGCAACTGCTGGGAATTCTGATTGCTGTGGTGGGCGTGGTGCTGGCAAGCGGGCCAGAAGTCAGCGGGGCGGCTGGCCTGCGACCAGTGTTGCTAGCCCTTGGCGCTGCAATTGGTTTCGGACTGTTCTACGTCTTTATTGCCGCTGGCTCGCAAGAGAGTCCAACCATGGTGATGTTTGCCGAGCGGATCTGGGCCTCGCTACTGGTGCTGGGGGCTATCCTGCTGACTCGCAGCACCGGAGACCTGCAGCGCGGGGACGCTGGTGCGGTATTAGCGATCGGCACCTTAGATATCGGTGCCAATCTGGCCTACGCGCTGGCCGCCGAAACTGGGCTGCTCTCGGTGGTGTCGGTCCTCGGTTCGCTGTACCCCGTAGTCACAGTGCTGTTGGCCTGGTTGATTTTGCGAGAACGACTGGCACCGGTGCAATACATCGGGGTCACGGTAGCGATGGTTGGGGTGGTGGCCATCAACGCTGGTTAGGGTGTGATCAGATCATCCATCAGCAGCGCAGCGTCAGCCGGGCCGGTTAGCCACTGTCGCGGCTAGCTGTCGGTGCTGTCGTCCCCATCGTTCTCATCGTCCTCATCGGCGGGAACATGCCGCAACGAGATGGAGTTGATGCAGTACCGCAGATCAGTGGGAGTGCCGTAGCCCTCGCCCTCGAACACATGGCCGAGGTGGGAATCACAAGACGCGCAACGAACCTCAACCCGAACCATTCCCAGTGAGCGATCTTCGATCTCCACGACTGCCTCGCCCGCCAACGGGGTGAAGAATGACGGCCAACCGCAGTGACTGTCGAACTTGTGTTCTGAGCGAAACAGTTCCGCATCGCAGGCCCGACAGGTGTAGACGCCGACCTCTTTGTGGTCGGTGTATTCACCGGTGAAGGGTCGCTCGGTGCCGGCCTGTCGCAGGACCTGATATTCCTCGGGGGAAAGTTGGGTTCGCCATTCTTCGTCGGTCTTGTCAACCTTCGTTATCTCAGCCATAGTGCCGCCTTCACTCACGTGCCCTGCAACTAGTGTGCGGGGGGTCAGCGTGAGATGCACGGTGACGATCCGAGCGGTTTTGTGTTGTCGCTCCTCCGCAAAGCGCTGCAATGCGCTGTGGCCCGCGTCTAGGGTGGAGGTAACCCGACATGATTTCCGAGAGGCTCCGCGAACATGGCTGATCTGCAGCAGTACCAGTGGGTGTCAGACGTCGTGCTGCCGATCACAGCAGTTGGCGTCATGCTCGGTTTGTGGCTGAGTCGTCGTTGCGATCTCGCGATTTTCTTGGCCTTTTGGGTCGGCTGCTTGATCGGAGCGGTCTGGGAGTTCACCTTCGATCTGCTGGGTGAGTCCTTCACGGTTCACGACGGGTGTCACTTTGTCGCCGACAATGAGATCTGTCTACCCGGTAGCCCGCTGCCACGGTGGTACATCAGTTTGGCGCACACCATCGAGGACGGCGCTATCTTCATGATTGGCGTTGCATTGGCGTGGCTGTTTTTGGGCCGGAACCGACGCGGTGCGTTCACGCGTTGGCATTGGGGCGAGTTCGGGATCATCTGGGCGTGGGGCGTGATCTCCAACTACCTAGTTGACTGGACCAGCGTGGGAAGTACCTTCCTGTTCATCCCCAACGAGTACAACCCGGCCTACTACACCACGTCATTATTCTCGCGGAATGGCGAGATGATCCCTTACACCGTCGTTCCGGACGCGATTTGGTACATCGCGACGATCCCGTTCTATTTCGCATTGATCGGGCTCAAGCGCCGCTACGGCGGACGCTACTTCCGCGCCACCAGCCACACAGGTGACGCCGCTGCCGCTAACCAGCCGGGGTGAGTTCTGAGGTGCAGTAGGGGCACCGCTTGGCATCAATGGAAACCGCCTTGGTGCACTCCGGGCAGTCTCGCTCGGTGCTTTCCTCTTCCTTTTTGAGGCGATCAGTGAGGCTCGTAACGGGCTTCACGATGAAGAAGAAGACTGCCAGTGCGATCAACAGGAAGTTGACGACCTCGGTCAATACCAAGCCGTAGGAGAACGTAGTGTCACCGATGGAAAATGCCAGTTTGCTGAAATCGGGTTCACCAACCAGTGCCGCAATGAGGGGCATCAGTAGGTTCTCGACAACCGATGTGACGACTGCTCCGAAAGCCGCACCCAGAACGACCGCGACTGCCAGGTCAAGAACATTGCCTCGCGTGACAAACTCTCTAAATTCCTTGATCATGTTGCCTCCCACTTCATCAACAACCGTGTCATTGCAACATGTGCACGCCCAATGGGATACCGGGGGCCGTGTCCGTTTCGGTCAGGAAGTTCTCATGTAGGAAAGTCAACGGCTAGCGTCAGGGGTGTGGCAGGGAAGTTCGGTGAACCACTCACGATTACGGTTGGGGAGCGAGAAGTTCGCTGCAGCAACCCGCAGCGCCCCTACTTTGCTGAAGTTGGACTGACCAAACTTGATGTCGTCAACTACTATGTTGCGGTTGCGGATGTGCTGCTCCCGCAGCTGCATAGCCGACCAACCACGCTAGAGCGGTGGCCCGGTGGGGTAGTGGCCGGTACCGAGCCAGGCAGCGGGGTCAAGGGGGCCGCCTTCTACCAGAAACGGGTGCCACGC